>QOAX01000216.1 GCA_003972865.1 Verrucomicrobiota bacterium
AGAGCCAAGCCTTGGCTTGGCCGGTTTCTATCAAGGAACAAACCGCTGGGGGCTTGTTTCACCACCAGCGTCAGAAGCGGCCACGCACGCGGCCCTTCCTCAAAAATCCGTCATAATGCCGCATCAAAAGATACGACTCCATCTGCCGCATGGTGTCGAGCGTGACACCCACGGCAATTAAAATACTCGTCCCGCCAAAGAACTGGGTGACCTGGTAGGGGATGTTTCGCCATAGCCCCAGTAGCATCGGGATGAGTGCGATGATGACCAGAAATGAGGCACCGGCAAAGGTGATCCGGCTCATCGTCCTGTGCAAAAAGTCGCTGGTCGCTTTGCCCGGCCGGATGCCCGGAATGTAGCCGCCGTTTTTCTTCAGGTTGTCGGCGATCTCGATCTCGTTGAATGTGGTCGCCACCCAGAAGTAAGCGAAGAACATGATCATGAAGGCATAGGTCAGATAGTAGAAAACATGCCCGGGTTGAAACCAAGTAGCCGCAGTCTGCACATAATCCTTCAAGAAATTGGCATCATCTAACGATCCGCCCAAACCATTCAAGACCATCCCCGGGAACATGAGGATGGCTTGGGCAAAAATCAGCGGCATGACGCCGGAGTAGTTGACGCGCAGCGGCATGAAGGAACTCCCCCCGGAGTACACCTTCCGGCCCACGGCCCGCTGTGCGTGCTGCACCGGCACCTTGCGCTGGGCCTGGGTCACTGCGACCACCCCGGCGACCACGGCCAACATCAGGATTACCAGGAAGATTCCCTCGAACATCCCGTGCCCGTCATCCGGTGTGTTCGGGCCGAACATGTCCCAAATCATCGGCAGTGCCCTCGGCAGATCCGCCACAATACCAATCATGATGACCAGCGAAACCCCGTTGCCAATTCCCCGCTCGGTGATCTGCTCGCCCAACCACATCAGCAGCAGCGTCCCGCAGGTGAGCGCCATCATGGTTTGCAAATGATACGAAATCCCGCCCGACGCCAAGACAACCCCAGTCGTCCAACCCGGCAGCACGCTCTCGGGATTCAGCCAGCCAAGGGACATGACATAGCCTTGGCCAAGGCAGAGAAACATTGTCATCACCCGGCCAATCTGCATGATCTTCACCCGGCCACCCTCCTCGCGTGAGAGGCGGGAGAGCCTGGGGATGATCGGACTCATCAACTGCAAGATAATCGTGGCACTGATGTAGGGCATGATCCCGAGGCCACCAATGGAGCATCGCTCCCAGGCACCGCCGGTGAACATGCTGTACATGCCCATGAAACCGATCCCTTCCTGGCTTTGCTTCGTGCGCAGCTGGTCGAAGTAGCCCTGCAACTCCACTCCGTCCAATCCTGGGATGGGAACCCAGGCGATCAACCGGCAGACACCCAGCACCAGAAGCGTGAAGATAATCCGCTCACTCAGCTCCGGAATTTTGAAGCAGTTCCGGAAGCCGGCCATCATGCGGGTTATGTGGTTGTCACTGGCCATGTGTGTTTCTAGCGGGCAATAAAATCAAAACTATTTCCCGGAAGCCGCTGCGCTGGCCCTGGTGGCTACCTCGCAGGTACCCCCTTTTTCCTCAATGGCCGCCCTGGCACTTGCACTGAAGGTAGCCGCACAAACGGCCAATTTTTTTTCTAGCTTGCCGCGGGCGAGTATCTTGACCCCGTCGCCGCGACCGTTGACCAGGCCTACCTTGCGAAGCTGCGCCTCGTCCACCCGGGCGCCGTCCTCAAACTGGTTGAGGCTGTCGAGGTTGACCGGGATGTAAACGGTGGCAAAGCGCTTGTTGTTGAAGCCCCGCTTGGGCAGGCGGCGGGCCAGCGGCAGCTGGCCACCCTCAAAGCCCGGCCGGGTGGATGAGCCGGAACGCGAGCCCTGACCCTTCTGGCCACGGGTGCTGGTGTGCCCCCCGCGGCCGCTGCCCGGGCCACGCCCGATCCGCTTGCGGCGGTGCTTGGACCCGGAGGCTGGTTTCAAATCGTGCAGTCGCATGTCTCGTTAAGGGTTGTCTATTCCGCGGCAGCGGCCGGTTCTTCCGCGGGCACCGGCTCCGCGGCGGCAGCGGGTTCCCCGGCGGTTGCGGCCTCGGACTCCGGGATGCTTTTGCCCCGGGCCTTCATGACTTCGTTTCGGTCGCGCAATCCCAACAAGCCGTGGAGCGTGGCCTTGGCCAGGTTCACAGGGTTGTTCGAGCCAAGCGACTTACTGAGCATGTTGCGCACCCCGGCCAATTCGCAGACGGCCCGGACGGTCTTGCCGGCAATGATCCCGGTACCATTGGAAGCCGGGCGAAGCAGAACCTTGGCTCCGTCGTACCGGCTCAAGATCTCGTGCGGAATGGTCGTGTCACGGAGAACCACGTTGACCAGTTGTGCGCGGGCATTTTCACTGGCCTTGCGAATGCAGTCGGCGACCTGGTTGGCCTTCCCCTGCCCCATCCCGACCCGGCCCTTCTTGTCTCCCACGATCACCAAGGCGCTGAAGCCAAAACGGCGGCCACCCTTGACCACCTTGGCCGAGCGGTTGATGCAAAGAACTTTCTCGGTAAATCCGTCATCGGGCTGGTCTCTGCCGCCAAAGCGGCCGCGCTGGCCACCGCCGCCCTGGCGCTGGCCGGGGCCTCCGAAACGACCACCACCACCCTGGCGTTGGCCGGGGCCTCCGAAACGACCACCACCACCCTGCCCTTGGCCCGCTTGGCCAAGCGCCTGGCCCTGGCCTTGTGTGGCAGGTTGTGCCTCGGCTGGTTTCGCCTCCGCGGTTGCCTCTGGTGCAGGCTGCGGTGCCTCTGCGGAGGGAGTGCTCTCGTTTTGATTGGGTTCTTCAGCCACGGTTGTCCTTATATTTTCAATCCTGCCTCGCGGGCCGCGTCGGCTAGGGCCTTGACTTTCCCATGAAACCGGGCGCCGCTGCGGTCGAACACGACCGTTTTGATGCCAGCCGCCTTAGCCACGTCCCCAGCAAGCTTGCCGATCTCGCCCGCGCCGGCCGCGTTGGCGGCCAGACCGTCGGCCGACTTGGCGCGGGTGGACACGGAGGCAAGGGTGTTGCCGGCATCATCGTCGATGAACTGGACGTAGATGTTCTTGTGAGTGAAACGCACGCTCATGCGGGGGCGCTCGACGGTGCCCACAATCTTTTTGCGGATGCGCCACCGGCGGCGTTTCATCAAATCACATTTTTTATCAGCTCTCATTTCATCTGCCCCGCTTGAACCGCGGCGTCTCAAAAATTATTGTACCGTCTTGCCTTCCTTGCGGCGGACGTGCTCATCGGCGTACCTGACACCCTTGCCCTTGTACGGCTCCACCGGGTAGAACCCGCGCAACTCGGCGGCCACGAGGCCCACCTTCTGTTTGTCGGGCCCCTCGATGGTGACGCGGGTGTCCTTGTCCACGGACACTGTCACCTGGTCGGGCAAATCGTACTTTATGGGATGGGAGTAACCGAGGTTCATGGTGACGGTGTTTCCGCTGACCAAGGCCTTGAAGCCGACTCCGTTGATCTCGAGTTTCTTCACGAACCCTTCGGACACGCCGACCACCATGTTGTTGAGCAGCGAGCGGCCGAGGCCGTGCATGGCTTTTGCCTCACGGTCGTCGCCATCGCGGGCCACGCTCAGGATGTTTTCCTCCTGGGACACGCTGGTGCGACTGGGCATGTCCATCTCCAGCTTGCCCTTGGGGCCCTCTACCGCGACATGATTGTCGGCGATGGCCACCTTGACCTTGTCCGGCACTTCGATTGTTTTGCTCCCGACTCGTGACATCGTTTCCGTTCCTTTACCAGACCTTGAAAAGCAGTTCACCGCCGAGGTTTTTGCGCCGGGCATCGTGCCCGCTCATCAGGCCCTGCGGGGTGCTGACCACGGCAATACCCATGCCGCCCAACACGAGCGGGATGTCCTTGACCGAGGTGTAGTGGCGCAAACCGGGTTTGCTGATCCGCTGCAACCCGGAAATGATGCCCTTGCGGCCCTGAAACTTGAGGTGGATGCGAATGCTTCGCTTGACGTCGCCCTCGACGTTGAACGACTCCAGGTATCCCTCGTCCCTGAGAATGCGCACGGCGCTCTCCTTGATGCCGGAGTGCGGCACGGAGATTTCCGGCTTCAACGCCTGGCTGGCATTGCGGATGGAGGTCAGTAAATCAGCGATTGGATCCATGTGTCTTTCCTTACCAGCTGCCCTTGGTTACGCCGGGGATCATCCCCGAGCGGGCCAATTCGCGAAATGTCAGGCGGGACACGCGGAACTTGCGGAAGTACCCGTGGCGCCGGCCGGTGACCTCGCAGCGGTTGACCAGCCGCACCGGGCTGGCGTCACGCGGCAGCTTGGCCAAGCCCTCGTAGTCGCCGTTGGCCTTCAGTTCCGCACGCTTGGCCGCATACTTGGCCACTGTCTTGGCCTTGCGCTTGTTTCGCTCCATCCAGGCTTTTTTTGCCATAACTATTTACGGTTGCCGTCGAACGGCATTCCAAATTCCATTAACAATTCGTAGGCATCGTCATCGTTCTTGGCGGTGGTGACGATGGTAATGTCCATCCCCTGCGTGTGCTTCACCTTGTCCACGTCGATCTCGGGAAAGATGGACTGGTCATCCACACCGATGGAGTAGTTGCCAAAACCGTCGAACCCCGTTGATTTCACCCCGCGAAAATCCCGAATCCGGGGCAGCGCGGTGGCCACCAGGCGATCCAAAAACTCGTACATGGTCTGGCGCCGAAGCGTCACGCGACACCCAGTGGTCATGCCCTTGCGCAACTTGAAGTTGGCAACGCTGACCTTGGCCTTATTCAACGTCGGCTTGCGGCCGGTGATGGTAGTCAGGTCTTTGACCGCGTCGCCCAGCACTTCTTTCCCCAGCTCCGGGCTCACGCCCATGTTGATGACGATCTTCTCAAGCTTGGGTACCTGGTGGACGTTCCCGTACTTGTCCAGGCCCCGGAGCTTGGTGCGGATCTCTTCCTGATATTTTTCCTGTAACCTGGGGATCATTCTTCGGACTCGGCCTTCTCGACAGCCTCTTCGGTTGTGACGGCCTCCTCGACCGTCCGGTTGCGCAGGTAGCGATCCTCGCCCATCACGTTGGACCAGTGGATGGTGCCCTCGCGCTCGGCGATCTCACCCTGCGGCTGGTCCTGGTTTTTGCGGATGTGCTTCTTGACCATGTTCAGCCCCTCGACCACCACGCGCTCGCTCCCGGTCAGGACATCAATGACCTTGCCGCTTCGGCCCCTTTCGTTGCCGGAAAGGATGTAAACGGTGTCGCCTTTTTTGATGTGCCGCTTGTTGCCCATTTTCAGATGACTTCCGGTGCCAGCGAGACTATTTTCATGAACTTCTTTTCCCGGAGCTCACGCGCCACCGGCCCAAAAATTCGTGTGCCCCGCGGGTTGCCCTCGGAGTCGATGATCACGATGGCGTTGGAGTCAAACCTCAACACGGAGCCGTCGGCACGGCGGATCGGCGACTTGGTGCGAACCACCACGGCGTTGACCACCTCGCCCTTTTTCACGTTGCCGTCCGGCGCGGCCTCACGCACGTGGGCCTTGATCACGTCCCCGACGGAGGCGGTGTCCTTGCGGATGCCGAGCACCCCGATCGCCCAGGCTTTCTTGGCTCCGGAGTTGTCGGCCACGTTTAATCTGGATCTGAGCTGTAACATTTCCGCTTCCTTTCCCTACCAACTCATGCTGCGGTCTCCGCACCCGGCGCAGCCTCATCGACCGCTATGGCGAGTTCACCGCGTTTCACGATCCGAACCAGTCTCCACCGCTTGGTCTTGGAGAAAGGCCGGGTTTCCATAATCTCAACAAGATCGCCCACCTGCGCCACATTGTTCTCGTCGTGCACCTGGAACTTGTTGTATTTGGCGATGATTTTCTTGTAGAGCGGGTGCGCGGTCCGCCAGGAAATTTTCACCACGATCGTCTTGTCCATTTTGGAGGAGACGACTTCCCCTTCCCGAACTTTTCGGTGGCTGTCGCGCGCTGAAGTTGCTGTCTCTATATCGGTCATTGCCTTCTTAATTTACTGGCGCTTTCTTGACCAGTTCCACGGCCTTTTCCCTGCCCTTGGCCTGGATGAGTTCCGCCATTTCCCTGACGGTCAGTCGCACCCGTTGCTTGTTGAACACCGACCCGCAAACTTTCAACACATCCTTGCGGCTCAGCTCGCCCTTGGCCAAGCCGCGCAACGCGCCGGCCACGCCGTCCACTGTGAAATCTTTCACCCCTTCCAATGCCGCGGCCAGGTTCCCCAAGGCGTCCTTCCGGCCAAGCTGGGTGACTTGGGTTTCAATGCGGGCAATGTCACGGCGCAACTCACGCAGGCGGACCGGCTTCTCCAGTTGGCTGGAGGCTTTCTGGAGCTTGAGGTTGAACAACTCCATGCGGAGGTCACGCCCCTGGGCCGCCAACTCAACTTTTGTCTTATCCCTGATCTCCGAAATATTCATCCTGCAATTCTCATTTTAATCACGCTCGGCAAACCGGCAGCGCACCGGCAACTTGGCCGCCGCCGAACTCAACGCCTCGCGTGCCACGGTTTCTGACACGCCTTCCACTTCAAACAGCATTGTGGCCGGCTTGACCACGGCCACCCAGTGATCCACGTTGGCCTTGCCCTTGCCCATGCGAACTTCCAACGGCTTTTTCGTCACGGATTTCTGCGGGAAAATCCGAATCCACATGCTCCCTTTGCGCTTCATGCCACGGGAGATGGCCACACGGGCGGCTTCAATCTGCGTGCCGGTAATCCAACCTCTGCCAAGTGACTGGAGGCCGTAGGAGCCGAATGACACCTTGTTCCCGCGATGCGCGGTGCCTTTCCGGCTGCCACGGTGCATTTTGCGATATTTGACTTTGTTGGGCAGTAAGGCCATTCTTGTAATTGTTTAACCGTTGCCACGAGGCCCCATCGGTCTCCTTGGGCGAGTGTCGCGCCTTGGCCCCCGCTTGACCCGGTCGGCCTCTTCCTCGGCGGGGTCCTTGCGGCAAATCCAGCATTTCACGCCGATCACTCCGTACTGGGTTGCGGCCTCGGCAAATCCGTAGTCAATGTTGGCCCGCAGCGTGTGCAGCGGAACCGCGCCTTCGCGTGTGTTTTCCGACCGGGCGATGTCGGCACCGTTCAGCCGGCCGGCCACGCGCAGGCGAATGCCAAGCGCGCCCATGTCCATGGACACCTGGACCGCCCGCTTCATTGCCCGCCGGAAGGCGATGCGACGCTCGAGCTGCATGCAGATGTTCTCGGCAACCAGTTGGGCATCAAGTTCCGGATTCTTGACCTCGGCGATCTCAACATAGACTTCCTTGCCGGTCATCCTGGTGAGTTCTTCCTTGATCTTGTCGATCTCGGCACCCTTGCGTCCAATCACCACTCCCGGTCGGGCGGAGTAAATGGTGATCCGGCATCGGCTGGTGGCACGCTCAATCTGGATGCGCGGCACGGCGGCGGCCTGTAGTTTCTTCTTAAGGATCTGCCGAATCTTGTGATCCTCCACAAGCAGCGCACCGAACTCTTTCTTCTCGGCATACCACTTAGATCGCCAATCCTTGTTTACGATCAGGCGAAATCCAATCGGGTTGGTTTTTTGTCCCATACAGGTTCCGTTAAACTTGATCCGTGAGCACGATCCGGATGTTGCAACACCGCTTTAGGATCGGGCTGGCCGACCCGCGAGCCCTCGGACGCCAGCGTTTCATCGTCGGCGCGTCTCCCACAGTTGCCTCTTTGACATAGAGCATCGTCTGGTCGAGTTTGTGGGTGGAGTCCAAAAAGCTCTGGTAGGCGTCAATCTTGGCCTGACCGCTTCGGCGTGTCTTCTTGTTGTTCGCGGAGCCTACTTTCTGCTCCAGTGCTAGAATACGACTGCGCAAATCCTCCGGATCCCATCCGTCGGCGATATGCTCGGCATTGGCCATTGCCGACTTGAGCGTCTTGGCAACCAACCGTGCGGACTTCCGGGGAACAGCCCCCAGGAGGGCGCTGGCCTCAACGGCGTGCATGCCCTGGATTTGCCGGGCCATCTCCCGCACCTTTTGCGGGGACATCCGAACTCCTTTTGCAACTGCCAAAACTTCCATTTTATCGTCCTCTACGCTGCCTTGTTCGTGTGTATACCATGCCCCTTGAAGGTGCGGGTGGCTGCAAATTCACCCAGCTTGTGGCCCACCATGTTTTCCGTGACAAACACGGTCGCAAATCTCTTGCCGTTGTGAACCATGAAAGTGTGGCCGACAAACTCCGGGGCGATGGTCGACCGGCGCGACCATGTCTTGATCGGCTTCTTTATCCCGTCGGCGTTCAACTTCTCGATCTTGTCGAGCAGGTGCTGCTCCACAAACGGTCCTTTTTTGATCGAACGTCCCATGTCTGCTTATTTCTGTTTCATCGGCCGACCGTCGCGGCGAACCACGATCCAGCGGTTGGATGGCTTGTACTTGGGCCGCGTCTTGAAGCCCTTGGCCAACACTCCCCAGGGCGACATCGGATGCCCGCCACCCGAGGTGCGGCCCTCGCCGCCACCCATCGGGTGATCCACCGGGTTCTTCGCCACGGCGCGTGTGATGGGTCGCTTGCCCCTGTTGCGTGCGCGACCCGCCTTGCCAATCACAATCTTTTCGTGATCAGCATTGCCGACCGTGCCCATCGTGGCAAAACACTTCTCGTTGAGCCTCCGAATCTCCCCCGAGGGCAGCTTCACCTGCGCGTAGCCGTCCGCCAGTGCCATCAGCGTTGCGGATGTCCCCGCGGAACGAACCATTTGGCCGCCCCGGCCCGGGCTCATCTCAAGATTGTGAATCTCCGAGCCGGAGGGAATCTTGGCCAAGGGCAAAAAATTTCCATTTTCAACCGGGGCCTCCGGGCCGCTCATCACCTTGGTGCCCACCTCAAGACCGTCCACGGCGATCATGTAGCGCTTCTCCCCGTCCTCATACTGCAGCAAGGCCAAGCGGGCCGAGCGGCAGGGATCGTACTCGATGGCGATCACCTCGGCCGGCATGCCGTGCTTGTTCCGCTTGAAATCCACGTTGCGGATTTTCTGCTTGTGCCCGCCGCCAATGCCCCGGGCAGTGATGCGCCCATAGCTATTGCGTCCGCCGGTCTTCTTCTTCGTCTTGACCAGACGCTTCTCGGGCTTCGTTTTCGTGATTTCCGAAAACGACGAAACTTTCATGTAACGCCGGGACGGCGTTACAGGGTTGAAACTCTTGATTGGCATACAATCCGGGTGCCTCGACTGAGGCGGTGTGACGCATCCCTCCATAACTCCCCTGCTCTGGGAAAGCGGGTTTTCGGCGGGCTGCCAATTTCTCACCTGCCCTTCTCCCGAAGGAAAAGGGCCGGACAACTTATCAATTTTTTTTGAGGGTGCAACCCCTTTTTGATTTTTTTTTGAAAAAAGTTTTGGCCCGAAACCCCTTGAAAAACGGGCCTTTAAGTCGCTTGGCCAAGCGATGCCCAAAAAAACTTCCCCGTTTTTTTCCAGCCCACCGCTTGGCCAAGCGCTCAAAACACCTCTATCTCATTGGAAAGCAGAAGGTAAGACCTACTCACCTGCTACCGGATGCCCTTGGCCTCAAGCTGACGAATCTCGTGCGACCAGGCTTCCCGCTCCTCGTCGGTCACATCCGGATTGGGCATCAGGCTGCGTCGCGTGCAATTGACCAGGGCCTGCAACGTCTGGTATCGGCGGGTCTCGCCGATCGCCGGCGGGAGCAGATCCTTGATCAACGTCATCACCTCCTCCATCGTCAGCTTGCCTTTTTTCCCGACAAGCTTGGCCTTGGCCTTGAGTTCCGAGCGCAGAGCCGCAAACCCGGCCGCCGACCAGCCCTCGGTCGCAGCCGCGAACTGCTTGCGATCCTCGCCAGTCAGCTTCCTGTCAATCACAGGACTCACCACCCAGTCAAGAAACGCCTCGCGATCCTTCCCTTCCGGATCGAGCACCGGGATGATCAGGTCCCCCACCCGGCCCGGGCGGCGAATGTCCGGCGAGAGCAGATGGATGCGCGCCGTCACCAGCAGCCACACCACCTTGCCGCGCAAGAGCGGGTCGGACATCATCGACTGGATCTTGCCGGTCAAGCGCCGCTCCGTCGCGTGCGTGTCCGCGCCGACACCGCCAAGTTGCGTGTCGGCTTCGTCGATGAAAATCAACACGCGTGACAACGCCATCAGTACACGGCGCAACCGCTCGAAGATGACATCCGTCTCGCCGTAGTACTTGCTGCGGATGTTCTTGATGACGAGCACGACCATGTCGAGTTCCGCCGCCACGGCCTCGAAGATGAATGTCTTGCCGGCACCGATCGGCCCGCCGATCGCCGCGCCCGGCAGCGCCTCACCGCTGTCCATTCCAAACCGCGGGATGACTTCCTTTTTCAGGAAGGTCTTGAGTCGCGTGAAGCCGATCACATCGTTCAGGCTGTGGCCCGGTTTTTTGAACTCGACCACCTCCTCGCCGAGTTGGCTCTTGATGAAGCCCTCCACTTTTGCAACGACTTCCTCCTGCGAGAGCTTGGCCCGGCCGTGGCGCACGCCCTTGAGCAGCTGCATCAATGCGTGCAACGACAGGCCGGCGGTCAACTCGGCCAGCTCGGCCTGTGTGCCCCAGAGCTGGAGCTTGCGGTCCTGGCTGTCGTTGCGCGCGAACCATGAGATGAAATGTTTGCGCGTCTCAAGGTCGGGCGACGGCACCTCGACCTCGATCAGTTGCGGCAGGCGGGCAATGCGCTGGTTCAGCTGCGACCGCGACTCAGCGATCATCACCACCGAGTCGCCGCCGTTGACAAATCCCAGGTCACAAAACCAGTCGTGACAGATGCTTACGCGCTGGCGATCCATGTCGTTGAGGCTCGTGATCGGCGCGTCCGGCAGCAGCATGTCGGCCCCCTCGATGAGGATCAACAAATCCTCCTTGAGACAGGGGGAACCCCCCAGCTTCGTGCGGGAGCAGAGGCACATTTGGCGCATCAACTCCAGCGCCAGCGTCGGGTTGCTGACGGCTTTATGCATCGAGTCATCGTAGGCGCTGGTGACGGAATCGACCTGTGACTGCACCTCCTCGGAGGCGGTCATGCGGTTGATGGCCAACTGGTCGGGATTCATCCCCAGCCGCCACTCGATCCATGCCTTGCGCACCTGCCCGGCATCCTTCTCGCGCAGGAAGCGAATGGGGCCGTTCAACTCGTACACGATCAGGATGAGGCTCGAGAGATTCCAGTTGCCGGTGAGGTACTCGACCAGTGACGAGTAGTCGTCCGCCCCGCTCCTTTTCGCGTGAAAGATGTCGTGGATGTTGCCGGTGAGGATCAGCGCCCGTGACTGGCCGGCGTTGAGAATCCGGCCGGCCGTGCGAAGGAAGTTGTTGCCGCTTGCCATGTTGGTTTTGTGATTAA
This sequence comes from Verrucomicrobiota bacterium, assembly GCA_003972865.1. Taxonomy (GTDB): domain Bacteria; phylum Verrucomicrobiota; class Verrucomicrobiia; order Limisphaerales; family UBA1096; genus UBA1096. The sequence continues at coordinate 11,409 of QOAX01000216.1, forward strand.
CTGGTTGGATTCAAATTAACGTGTTCGTCGCGCCGTTGCAACACCTCGGGGTTGTAGACGACCTGCCGTATTTCCCGTCGGATGTCCGCAAACAATTCGTAGTCGGGCCGCTCATCAGGCCGAAAGACCGGGGCTGGTTTGTCATAAACCACGGTGGCCCCGGGACTGCGGTCATGGCCATCGGCCTTCCAGTCCCAATATTGTGAGAGGCCCACCAGCCGGTCACCCACGCGGATGGCCTCGTTGAGTTCATGGGTCACAATGATCAGCGTGTACGGCGGCTTTTTGCCTTCGGCCATGGCCTCCTTGTTCTCCTCGTAAAACTGTAGAAGCATCTCCTGCAACTCCTCCCGCGTCGCCTCATCCAGCGCGCCGAACGGCTCGTCGAGCAGGATGATCTCCGGCTCCATGATCAGCGCTTGGGCAATCGCCACCCGTTGCTGCATGCCGCCGGACATCTGGCTCGGGTACAGGTGCATCGCCTGGCCAAGCCCGACCTTGTCGAGAAACGCCGCAGCCCGGTCGCGAAACTCACGACGCTTTTTTGCCCACCCCACCCAGTTGAACCAGCGAAATGCGGTGGTGGTCTGGTCAAATTTCAGGCCAAGCGCGACGTTGTCCAGCGCGGTTAAAAACGGATAGAGCGAATATTTCTGGTAAACGATGCCGCGGTCGCGCCCCGGCCGGTCGGCGTTGGCCAAGCGCCCGTTTTGCAGGGTGAGAATTCTCCCTCTGTGAGGCGGGTGGGTGCCGAGGATGGCCCGAAGGAGTGTTGACTTGCCACAGCCGCTTGGCCCGATCAACGCCACAAACTGCCCGGCGTCCACTTTCAGGTTCAGGTCGAACAACACCTTGGTTTCACCAAACCAATG
>QOAX01000210.1 GCA_003972865.1 Verrucomicrobiota bacterium
CCCGCTCGCCGCAACGCCCGGCGGCCCCCAGGTCGTCCGCTCAATCGTCGCGCCGGCCAAGCGCGCGCTCGGTCGCACCGAGTTACAAGCCACCGGCACGCAGCACCTCGGCTCCGAGCCAATCCCGCCCCGCCCCATCGCGGAGTTACCGGCCACCGGCGGCATCCCGCCCGACTCCTTCACGAGCCTACAGGCCAACGGCACGCTCTACTCCCAGTCGGTCCTATTCCGCACCTTCCCGAAGTTATTCGGCGCCGAGCCGGAGCTATTCCCCTCCTCCAGCACCGAGTGCTCCGTCGTCATCCTCGGGTGGAGGTTCCTCCTCGGGATCATCCCGTTCATCCGGAGGCGGCAAGGATCCGCGATGACAGGGAGTTGAGCCGCAGGCAGGAATGAGGGGGGAAACCAGATGTGCCATCGGCGCCTGTTGGCTGGCGGCCTGGCTTGGCTTGGCGACTACCACGCTTGGCCAGGCGCGGACGCTGCACCACAGCGGCTTCGAGCCGGAACAGGATTTCGACATGGAGTTCACCCTCATCGGCCAGGGTGGCTGGCAGGGGAAAGGCACCGGCGGCAACGGCCTGCTGGAAAACAACTTCGAGGGCATGGGCCAGCAGGCCTACATCGGGTATTGGCCCCCGGGGGAGGCCACCGAGACGTTCACCAGCCTCTGGCGGCCGGTCGAGGGGATCGAGCCGGAGGAAACGAAGGTCACTGTGACGGTGCTCATAATGATCGTCGACTCCACCAACGGCCAGCGGGACGACTTTCGCTGGACCCTTTACAACGACAACGTCCAGCGGTTGGTGACGCTGGACTTCGACAACGGAACCCGGAACATCAACTATTCCCTCGATGACGACATTTTTTTGCCCACGGGATACAGCTTCGATCACGAGGCCCTCTATGACCTGAAGTTCGAGATGGATTTCGCCGCCAACACATGGACGGTCTCCATCAGCGACCAGGTGCTTTTAAACGCCAAGAAACTGACCACCACCGGGGCCAGGCTGGCGTTCGGCGACCTCGGCCCGCTATGGATCTATCGCAAGCCCGAGGCCCCGGGAAACAACTACATGGTGTTTGACGATTACCGAATCACGGTCGAAACGAGCGATCCCGCACCCAAGGCTCCCCCCACCCTCGCGTGGACCGGATGGGCGAACGATGGCCGCGCGATGCTGCAACTGGGCGGCGACGCCACGACCGACTACACCGTCGAGGTTTCCGACGACTTAAAAACCTGGACCCCGCTCCAGACCGCCAAGCCGGGCGACACGGGGAAGGAGGTCGCCGACGCCGGCGCCCCCGGCTACGCCCGGCGCTTTTACCGCGCCCGCACCGCGGACTGACCCGGCCGGGCGCCGCCATTGAATAGGGGAACGCAACCGCGCGTCCAAGGCGGCCTGATTGACTTGGGGGGGGCAGCCTTCCGTAAAACCCCGGTCTTCCGCGCCTGGTCAGGCGGCCACGCGGGAGGCCGCAAAAGGATTTTTTACCATGTTGAAATACATCGCACCATTCATGCTCGTTGGTGGGTTTGCCGCGTCGCAATACGCGAACGCCGAACCCGTGGAGATTGATGACCTCAAGGACGAGATGGCCGAGTTGGCGACCAAGCTGCCTGTCGCGGCCAAGAAAACGGTTAGCTACTCGAAGGACATCGAGCCGTTGTTCGAGAAGACCTGTCTGAACTGTCACGGGCCGAAGAAGCGCCCCAAGGGCAAGTTTCGCATTGATACCCGCGAACTGGCGCTCAAGGGCGGCTCCGAGGGCGTGGCCATCATCCCCGGCAAAAGCGACAGGAGTCCCCTGACCTACTACATCGCCTATCAGGTGGTCGACTACGAGATGCCGCCGGAAGGCAAAAAAGATTATCCGAAGCTGACCAAGGAGGAGGTCGGCCTCGTGCGCGCCTGGATCGACCAGGGCGTCAAGTACGACAACTGATTCCGCCGCCGACCGATGGCACGTCGTAAAAAAATCCTCATTGTTACCGATGATTCCGGAGAGTCGTACGAGATTCTCCACGCAAAGCATCGCTTTGAGGAGGAGGGCTGGACCGCGCACATCGGGGCCTCTAAAAAGAAGCGGCTGCACGGCGTCATTCACGATTTCGAGCCGGGCTGGAACACCTACATTGAGCGGCCCGGCTATCTCATCGAGGCGGACGTCGCCATCAGCCAGGTCAAGCCATCGAGCTACGACGCCATCCTGTTGATTGGCGGGCGAGCGCCGGAGTTTTTGCGGCACAACACCAAGCTGCTCAAGCTCGTTCGGGCGTTCGACAAGCAGGGCAAATGGATTTTCTCCATCTGCCACGGCATCCAGATACTGATCGCCGCCGGCATTGCCGGAGGCCGCAGGCTCACCAGCTACTGCAACATCCGGTTCGAGGTCGAGCAGGCCGGCGCCAGGTGGGTGAACAAACAAAGCGTGGTCGACGGCAACTTCATCACCGCGCAAACGTGGGAAAGCCATCCCGATTTTTACCGCGATATCTTCACCCAGCTCCGCAAGGGCTGAAACTCCGCGACTCTTTTCATGCACCCCGGCCTCGACTTTCGGGCCGGGGTTTTTTATTGCACAGCCCGTGGGCATCACGTCGCAACAACTCGCCGAAATGCAGCAGCGCATCGCCAGCGGGAAAGACGCCGCTCAAGCCGACCCAGCCAGGCCAACCGCCGACGGCCCGCAGATCATCCTCGGCATCGACCCCTCGCTCCGCGGAACCGGCTACGGCGTCATCGACATACGCCAAGCCACCCCCGCCACCCTCAGCCACGGCACCCTCCGCTGCCCCGCCGATTGGCCGCTCTCCCGGTGCCTGAGGGAAATCTCAGAAACGCTCGAGGCCATCGTTCAGAAAACCAATCCCACCGTCGCCGCCGTGGAGGGCCTGTTCCACGCGCAAAACATCCGCACCGCGCTCGTCATGGGCCAGGCGCGCGGAGCCGCCCTGGCCGTCTTAGCCAAGGCCGGGCTGGACGTGTTCGAGATCGCGCCGCGCAAGGTCAAACAGGCCATCGTCGGCTACGGCGCCGCGCAAAAGGAAGCGGTCGCCAAGATGGTGCAGACCCGCCTGGCGTTGCCCGAATTGCCGGAGCCGGACGCCGCCGACGCCCTGGCCATCGCCCTCACCTACGCCCAGTCCATCGGCACCCCCCTCCCCGACAAGGCCATCAAGCCGGTGTAACCCCGCGCTTGGCCAAGCGCTTGGTTTTCGAGATTGTCGGCGGTTTTCGTCGCTTGTAGCTTCCCGCAGCGGTGCCACATCACCACTCATCTCGATCCATCATCAGAGCACGGCATGGCTTGGCGTTGCTTGGCTGCATCTGCCTGCTTGGATGCGGGCCAAGCGACACGGCCAAGCCGGCAGCCGGGAACGTCATCCCAACGGAAACCAAGCCGGCCACCCCGCCCCCCGGCCAGGTGGCACTACAGGCATTGGCCAACGAGCAGGTTCGGTTCGACCAAACGGTTTTTCGCCACGAGGTCGATGCCCAAGCTTACGAGAGCGCCTTTGTCGCGCTGTGGGATCGCCTTCGCTCCACCGAGCCGTTCGAGGTGCTGCGCCAATTTCCCTTCGTCCGGCTGGAGTTTCCGATGCTCTCAGAGTGGGAACCGCTGCCCTTGGGCGTGCCCGGCATCCGGCAGGCTTCGCTCGATGGTGAAACGATCCCGCTTGATCATCCCGGTTACCTGGCGCAGTTGAACGAACTGGAGGCGGCCGGGTGGAAGATTATCCAGACCGAGTGGCACCACTCCGAGTTTCGCCCGGGCAAAAACGGCCAGGCACCGCAGTCGGTCGTCTCGTTCGAGATCCATTCCGCAAACACGGGCGACGACCGACGTGCCATCGTCAAGGGCCAGCTCGAGGTCACATGGACACCGCACAAGACCAACTCCGGCCTGCGCATCCCCGGGACGATCAGGGTGCGGGACACCACCATCACCGACTACACCGGCAAGCCTGCGTTCACTGAACTGCTGGAGATCGACCCAAAAAAAGTCGACGCCAAGCTCTACCCGCGCGTGAGTCCGCTGATCGTTTACGACCTGAACCAGGACGGCCTGCCGGAGATCCTCCTTGCCGGTTGCAACCTCGTTTACCGGAACCAGGGCGGCGGCCGGTTCCAACACGAGCCGATGCTCAGGAATCCCATCATGCCGCTTGGCGAAGCGGGGATTCTTTCCGACTTCAACGGCGACGGCCATGTGGACTTCGTCTCGACCGGAAAAGAGGACGGCCTGTTGCGACTCTGGACCGGCAGCGCCGGCGGACAGTTCACCGCCAGGCCGAGCGTCTGTTTTCAGGGCAGGTACGAAAACCAGCACACGATGACGGCTGCCGATATCGACCTTGACGGCGACCTCGATCTCTTCGTCGGCCAATGGAAACAACCGTACCTGCGCGGCTCGATGCCGACCCCGTATTACGACGCCAACGACGGCTACCCCGACACGCTCCTGCTGAACAACGGCGCGGGGCAGTTCACCGACGGCACCGAGGCGGCCGGCCTCTCAGCCAAGCGGAACCGCCGCACCTATAGCGCCTCGTTCGTCGACCTCGACGGCGACCACGATCTCGACCTGTTCACCGTTTGCGACTTCTCGGGGATCGACCTTTACCGCAACGACGGCAAGGGGAAATTCACTGACGTGACGGACCAGTGGGTGAAGCAGCGGCACGGCTTCGGGATGTCCCACACCGTGAACGACTTCGACGGGGACGGTGCGCTCGACATCTTCATGGTCGGCATGAGTTCCACCACGGCAAGGCGTCTCGACCGGTTGGGGCTGGGCCGCGAGGGCTTTGAAAAACTCGATGCGATGCGCGCGCCGATGACCTACGGCAACCGGCTATTCCTCGGCGGCAAGGCCGGCTTCCGCCAGCCGGACTACAGCGGCGACGTCGCCCGCACCGGCTGGGCGTGGGGCTGCGGCTCGGCGGACTTCGACAACGACGGCGACATGGACCTCTACGTCGCCAACGGCCACCTGAGCGGCAACTCGGCGCTCGACTACTGCACCCGCTTTTGGTGCCACGATGTTTACACCGGCACCTCCAAGCCGAACGAGACGCTGGACACGTTTTTCTCCGGAACGCTCCAGGGGCTTGGCTCGCGCTATTCGTGGAACGGCTTCGAGCACAACCACCTATTCCTGAACCGCAACCGCGACGGCTTCAGCAACGCGGCGTTCCTTTTGAGCGCGGCGTTTGAGTTCGATGCCCGGTCGGTGGTGGTCGCCGATGTGGATGTCGACGGGCGGCCGGATCTGCTCGTCGTCCAGTACGATGCCCAAGCACGACAGCAACGGTTGTTCGTGATGCGCAACCGGATCGAAACCAAGGGCAACTGGATCGGCGTCCACATCCCCGACCGGCCCGGCCGGCCGGCCAACGGGGTAACCGTTCAACTGCATGCCGGCAACCGCCACGAAGTGCGCTCACTCGTCACCGGCGACTCGTTCACTGCGCAGCACCCGGCGACGGCCCACTTTGGCCTGGGAGAAAACCAGGCGGTTGACAAACTGGTGATCCGTTGGCCAAGCGGCAAGACGATGACCCTGCCCCGGCCGGCCGCCGGCCAATATCACCGACTAAAAAATTAGTCCGCCGAATCGGCAGCCTCTTGCTGCTTCAAGTCCTCCTCGAGGAAACGGGTGACCTCCTTGAACCTGACCACGTTTTCCGGGTTGGCGTCGATGAGGGTCTGGTGCGCCTCGAGGCTGGTGCGGGTCAGCTCGGTTTTGTCCGCCGCCCCGCCAGCCTCCACCGGCTCGCCGGCCTCCGCTTGGCCAAGCGACTCGGCCATGCTGAACAGTTCGAGGATGCCCAGGTTGTCGAGCAGGACGCGAACCGGCTCCGTTGGCTGGTAGAGTGAAAACCCGCCGGCCGGTCCTGCCTGGCCAAGCGAGCGGTTCAGGCCCACGAGCACCCCGAGAAACGTGCTGTCCATGAGTTGGCAGTCGCTCAGGTCGAGCGTGAAGGCACGGCGGCCGCGCTCGATCAGCCGGTTGATGACCTTCTTGAAGGGAATGCTGGACACGAAGTTCGCACGGCCTGAAATGCGCACCACGGCCCGCTTTCCCAAGTCCGCCACGTACAGTTTTGCCGGTGCAATACCCATGACCAACCGCTCGGGCAACCTCCGGCAGATTTCACCGCCTGTCAAGAACCGCAAAATGGGGTTGCAAAAACAGCTCAACCGGTGAAGGTTGAGCCAAGTACTGAAACGAACCATGAATACTCCAGAAAAACGCGGGGCGGGATTCACGCTCATTGAACTGCTGGTCGTCATCGCCATCATCGCCATCCTGGCTGCCATGCTGCTCCCGGCACTGGCGAAGGCCAAGGAACAGGCCCAGCGAACCAACTGCATCAACAACATGAAGCAAATTAGTATCGCCTCCGCCATGTACCAAAATGATGCCGAAGACTACATGCCGTACCCGGGTTGGTGTTCCGGCACGATCGGGTTGCCCAACTGGGCCTACACCCGGCGCGCCAACGGTCGTCCGGCGCGCGATCTGGTTCACGAAAGCCAGCTGTGGAACTACCATAACAACAGCAACATCCTGAAATGCTCGATGGACTACATCGTCAAAGATCGGACACACCGTAACTTCAAGCAAAGGGAGAATCAGGTGACCAGCTACATCATGAACGGCGCCTTTTGCGAATACACGTGCAACCTCAATCCAAGAAGAATGGGGGCATCTTATAAGGCAAATCAGTTTCAACCGGGCGACATGGTTTACTGGGAGGCCCATAGCGACGACGCCGGTGCCTATGACAATGCCACGAGCCGCCCGAGCGAACCGGTGGCCAAACGCCACAAGGAGGGATTCGTGGCATCTTCAGTCGACAGCCATGTCGAGTTTATCAATCCCAGAATCTACTATGAGGAAGCCCGCTCGGCTCCCCCTGGCGGAAATCGCTGGTGGTGCAGCCCGAGAAACCGCGGCCTTTGAACCGGCCGAGAAAAGCCAATGTTTCACAAACTCAAGGCTCCCCTTTTCGTAATGTCGCTTGGCCTTCTTTTGACCGGCTGCAGCGAAGTCGCGGAGGAGGCGCTTCAGGCTGACACCGCCGAGGAATCCGCCAGCGACCTGATCACCTACTTCGAGAAGGCCGACCCCAAGCTGAAGCAACTGGCAAAGACCGCCAGCGACGCGCTCGATCAGGACAACTACCCATTGGCCATCCAGTGCGTCAACCAACTGAAAGCCAACGGGGCCAAGCTGACCGTGGACCAGTTCATGGTCGTGAGCGAGGCCGGTGTGAACATCCAAAACGCATTGATCGAAGCCGCAGAAAACGGTAACAAAAACGCGCAGCGGCTGCTCAACATGCAGGGCGCCGCGAGGCGCAACTGAGCGCGATCACGCTTTTTTCTTCGCCTTGGCCTTGGCCTTTGGCTTGGGCTTGCCGGCATCCGGCGGCGCTTGGCCAGGCTCCTCCCCCTCAATCACCACGACCGCCTTGCGCAGCACCTGCCCCTGGTGGGACAACCCCTGCGCGGCGATGCCGATGATCTTTGCTCCAACTTCCGGTTCCGCCTCGGGGTCGCGCAGTTGATGTTTTCCGGCATCGAAACCCTCCTCCGGTTTCGGCTCGTGGGTGACCACCCCCACCCTGCGGGCCACGTCCCGGCAGGCGGCCTGAAAGTTGTCCAGCTGCTTGATCAGCGCCTCCTTCCCGGACTGCCGGCCGGCCTGGTTGAGCGCGAACACATGGTCCAGCATCCCGGTGACCACCTTCACCCAGTCGCCCTGCGCCCGGCCGAGCTTGTCCACCTCGAGCCGCAGATGGTTTTTCTCCGTGTCGTTGGCCTTTTGCAGAAACTCGGTGAACTCGCGCGCCTCGGCGTTGATCTTGCCGGCGATCTCCCGCGAGGCGGCGTTGATCTCGTTGGCGCGATCCTCGACATGGAGCCACTGCTCGGTGGCGCTCTCGATCTGCTTGGCAATGGCATCAACCGAGGAGATTTTCTCAACCGAAGCCGCCAACTCCTTCGCCTCAGTCAGGTCAGCTTGCGCCTGGAATTCCTTGAGGAACGGCAGCACCATGACCCACGCCCCCGCCGCCACGCAGGCAAAACACCAAAACGCCTCCAGCCCGTCAAACGACGTCTCGGAGTGATAATAAACCAACCAAGCCATAATCAGGAGAGCCACGTCTCCGACGATGAAGGGCCATTTCTCGATTTTCGGTGCGCTCGATTCGCTCATCGGTGCGGGTGATGTATCCCAAACCAAAAGCTTCGACGAGCAAAACCAAACATTGCTTGAATGCACCCTTGGCCTTGTTTATCGTCCCGGCCGTTAAACCATGTTCAAGTTTCGCACACTCGCCCCCTTGGCCAAGGGCTTGCTCGGCTTGGCCGCCAGCTTCGCTTTGACCTCAGCCGCCGAGGCCGCGCGCACTCCGAACTTCGTCCTCATTTTCATGGACGACCAGGGCTACCAAGACGTCGGTGTCTTCGGTTCGAAAACCATCAAGACCCCGAACCTGGACAACATGGCCAAGGAAGGAATGAAGTTCACCGACTTTTATTCGCTTGCTCCGGTTTGCTCGCCGTCCCGCGCCGGGTTGATGACCGGCTGCTACCCACCGCGAGTGGGCATCACCGGCGTTTTGTTTCCACGCCACAACATCGGCCTGAACCCCGAGGAGACCACCATTGCTGAGATTCTCAAGACCAAGGGCTATGCCACTGCCGCCGTGGGTAAATGGCACATCGGCCACCTGCCGAAATTCCTGCCGACCAACCACGGTTTCGACAGCTACTTCGGCATCCCCTACTCCAACGACATGGACGGCGTGAAGGGCAAGGACCGCAACCTGGACCGTGCCTGGATCGAACGCGACATCTCCCCGTGGAACGTCCCGCTGCTTCGCAACACCAAAGAGATCGAACGCCCTGTAAATCAAAACACGATCATCGAACGCTACACCCAAGAGGCGCAGCAATTCATCCACAGCAACAAGGACAAACCATTCTTTCTCTACATGCCGCACACCATGCCGCACATCCCTCTTTTTGTGTCGGACAAGTTTTACACGAAGGATCCAAAGAAAGCGTACATCCGCACGATCGAAGAGATTGATTACTCGATCGGCCAGGTTTTGAAAACGCTGAGAGAGACTGGCGTCGATGACAATACGGTCGTCATCTTCACCAGCGACAATGGCCCGTGGCATCTCAAGCTCCGCCACCACGGCGGCTCGGCGTTGCCGCTCCGAGGGGCGAAATTCAGCACATGGGAGGGAGGCATGCGCGTGCCGACCATCATGCGTTGGCCCGGCAAAATCCCGGCAGGCTCCGTCTGCAGTGAAGTTGCCGCCGCATGCGACATCCTCCCGACCTTTGCCAAGCTCGCCAAGGCCGAGCTGCCCAAGCGCAAAATCGACGGCAAAAACATTTGGCGGCTGATGTCCGGCAAAAAAGACGCCAAAAGCCCGCACAAACAATTCTACTACTACCGGGGCGCCGGCCTGCGCGCCGTCCGCAGCGGCGATTGGAAACTCCATATTGGCGGCGGAAACAAGAAACAGCAAAAAGAAGGAATCAAACCGACGCTAACACTTTACAACTTGGCCGACGACATCGGCGAAACGACGGATGTCGCAGCGGCAAACCAAAAGATCGTCCAACGGCTCTACAAACGCGCCTTGGCTTTCGACAAATCTCTCAAGGCCGACGCTCGCCCCGCTGGTGAAGTGAAAACCGCAGGATAAAAAAGAACTGCCAAACCAAGTGCTTGCCAGGCGGGTTTAACGCTTCAAGAAACCCATGCTGTTCAACCAATCACCACAAAGTTCCGGCCAGGCGGTGACAGGGTATTTTGAGGGACGAAGGCCAAAACCGTGGCCACCTTTCGGAAATACATGTACCTCCGTCTTCACTCCCTTGCGCCGAAGCTCCTGCCAAAATCGCACGCTTCCTTCCGCTGGAACAGAATCATCACCTGCATGGGCAAAAAAAGCTGGAGGCGTGTTTTTTGTGATACGCAATTCCGGCGACAGTTCGATCTTGGTTTCTTTATCAACGAGGTAGGCCGGATAAATCAATACGCCAAAATCCGGACGGCAACTCACCTGGTCAATGGCATCGATCGGCTTGTAGTTCCGCCTGTCATAGTTCGTCATCGCTGTCGCGGATAAATGGCCACCCGCCGAAAAGCCGAGAAGACCAATCCGTTTGGGATCAAGCCCCCACTCCTTTGCATGATGCCGGACCAGGCTCACCGCCCGTTGAACATCCTGCAACGGGGCATCGTGTTTTTCGCGGCCTTTGCGACGGGGCACTCTATACTTGAGCACCACGCCGGTGACGCCGATTGAGTTAAGCCACTTCGCCACTTCTGTCCCCTCCAGATCCCACGCCAATATTTGATACCCCCCGCCGGGGCAGATCACCACCGACGCGCCGGTATCCTGTTCCTGCGACGGCTTGAACACCGTCAATGTCGGCTTCGTGACGTTGTTATATTTGAGAATGGGAGCGCCACGGTACTTGTGTGTGGTCAAGGTTTCCGAAGGGACATCCCCTTTTTCGCCCGGCACTTTGCCGGGCCAGACATCCAGAAGTTTCCAGATTTTCAACTCAGCGGCCGGGAGCTTGGCGAATCCGAGCCCCAACAGCATCACAACGAAAACACGCTTGGTCATCGCGGGGAGCATCCAACCGGAGTTTTTTTTGATCAGAAAAATAGAGCGTTTATTTCTTACTCAAATCGCGGATGCGAATGTTGCGGTACCAGACGGCATCGCCGTGGTCTTGAAGCAAAATATGCCCCGGCAGGCGTTGGCCGAACACTTTCAAGTTTTTGAATTTGCTCCTGGCTATGGCTGCCTTCAGTTCGTCACTGCCGAGTTTGTAAGTCAGCACAACTTTGCCGTTCAAAAAGTGCTTCACGGTGTTCCCCTTCACGAGGATGCGCGATGAGTTGAATTCACCCACCGGCTTGAGCAGCCTGTCCGTTGCCGGGGCAAGTACGTCATAAAACGACGCCGTTTGGCGGTTGGCCCCTTTCGCTCCGTCGGGATGGTTCGCATCGTCGAGCACCTGGTACTCGTGGCCCAGCGAACCGCGCTCGCGGATGATGAAATACTTCACGCCGCTGTTCGCGCCCTTGGCCACTTTCCATTCAAAACGAAAATCGAACTGCTCGTAAGTGCCCCTGGTGATGATGTCGCCGCCGCCGCCCCTGGCCGCGTGCTTAAGACAGCCATCCTCGATCACCCAGCCCTTTGCCGGGAACTTGCCGCTCCCGGCGTTCATCCATTGATCGGTTGACTCGCCGTCGAACAGCGCCACAAAGCCCTTCTCCAGCTTGGCGCTTTTCTTTTCAGCCAGAACGGAAGTCGTCATCATGCCGGCCACGGTGGCCGCCACCAACAAATGCGAAAGTTGTTTCATGTCAAAAAGTGATCAGCGGGCCGCAGTCTGGCCATACGCCCCCCGGCCGGTCAAGCCAAGCGCACCCGATGGCGGCTCAAAACATCAGCCGGCTCGACCGCTCCGCAAGCTGGCCGCTCCATTTCACCCAAAAGCCGAGCCGTTGGTCAAGCGCCTCCAGCCGGGTTAGCGGCAATGCCTCCGTCCGCCCCTCCACCTGACTATCGAGCGCCTCCCACGCTTGGCCAAGTGATTGCAGCTCCGCATCCACCCTGGCCAACTCCGCCTGCAACCGCCCGTGCATCTTGGCAACTTTTTCGTTCAACTCCATCCCCTCGCCCATCAACGCCGCCTGCAGCAGCGGCGAATCTTGCGCTTCCTTCCTCGCCAGAAACGCGTCTGCCTCGCGGCACACCGAACCGATCTCCATGAACCAATCGGTCATCTCGCCGGGGATGGACTTCACGTTGCCCGGGGCGCGCCCAAGCTCAAGCTCAAGCAGATGCCGCACGCGCGTCTTAGCCTCGCGCAGGCATTGGTGCGCGGTGTTTACCTCCGCAAAGCGCTGCTGCAACTCCGCCTTTGCCTCATCGGTTGCGTCGTGCGCCTGGTCGGGATGCACCTCCGTGGACAACTCATGAAAACGCTGCTTCAACGCGTCGGCGTCGAGCCAAGGGCGTCGGGGGAAATTCAGCAGTGCGAAGTAATCGGTCATCGGCGGAACACTTGGCCGCCCCGATCAGGCGCTGAAACTTTCGCCGCAGGAACAGGTGCTCGCGGCGTTGGG
>QOAX01000209.1 GCA_003972865.1 Verrucomicrobiota bacterium
GTCGCACCGCGCGCTTCGCTGTATTTGGTGCCGAGCTTGAACACGTGCCCGACCTCGATGGCGCGGCGAATCTTCAGCGGCTGACCGGTCTCGACGCACAACTCGCCGGCCTGAACCTTGCGTAGATTCGCCCACTCGCCGACCGTGATGTCGCGCTCGATGTTGACGTTGCGCAAGTGGTGGCCGTCGTCGTTCGCGCCGGTGACCATGCCGGAACCGCCGCGCAAAACCTCGTCGACGTAAACCGGGATGCCCTCGACACCGACCGCGCCCAGGCTGCCAGGGTGCGCGCCAAGCGCCTTGACGATCTCGGCATCGCCCGCCGCTCGAAACGTCGCCGTGCCCAGCGCGCCGCCCAGCTTCGCCTCCTCGAGCTGGTCGTCGCCGCGCAGCAGCACGATCACCGGCTTGTCGTCCGCGATGTAAACGAGCGTCTTGATTTGCCGCTCCGCCGCGATGTCGAAGCTCTTGGCCAGATCCTCGATCGTCTTCACGCCGGGCGTCTCGAATTTCTCCGCAACGCCGCAGTCATCCGTCGGCGTGGCAGCGGCCGGGCCTTGGCTGGCCGCCTTCTCGATGTTTGCCGCGTAGTCGCCGCTCTCGCAGTACACCACCTCGTTTTCGCCGGTCTCGGCCGGCACCATGAACTCGTGCGAGTGCGTGCCGCCCATGACGCCGGTGTCAGCCTGCACGGGGATGGCATGCAGACCGCAGCGCTCAAAAATCCGCGCATAAGCGTCGTACATCCGCTGATAACTGGCGTTGGCCGACTCGTCATCGGCATCGAAGCTGTACGCGTCCTTCATGATGAATTCCTTGGCGCGCATGAGGCCGAAGCGCGGGCGGATCTCGTCACGGAACTTGGTCTGGATCTGGTAAAAATTGACCGGGAACTGGCGGTAGGAGTTGAACTCATCAGCAACAAGCGTGGTGATGACCTCCTCGTGTGTCGGGCCGAGCACCCACTCTTTTTGGGCGCGATCCTTCACGTGAAAGAGCACTTCCTTCGCCGTCTCGAGCCGGCCGCTCTTGGCCCAGATGGCGGGCGGTTGCAGCGCCGGCATGAACACCTCCAGCGCCCCGGCGCGGTTCATCTCCTCGCGAACGATGTTCTCAACCTTCCTGAGCGCCCGCAGGCCAAGCGGCAGAAACGTGTACAGCCCACCGGTGAGCTTTCGCACTAGGCCGGCGCGCAGCAGCAGCTTGTGGGAGACGATCTCCGCCTCGGCAGGCGACTCCTTCATTGTCGGGATAAATGTCTGGGACCAGCGCATGTGCAAAGATGGAATCCGCCGACCGGTCGGCCGGCGCTTAAGCGAACAGGAAAAACCGGGGGAAGTCGAACCGAAACGGTGGCCGTCTACTTGACGGTGTTGACCAGCGGCGCCAGGCCCTGGATGCGCACCTCGAGAGTGTCATCAGACTCGATCGGGCCGATGCCGGACGGCGTGCCGGTGAGGATGATGTCGCCGGGCAGCAGAGTCATGTTCGTCGAGATGAAGCTGACCAGTTCCGAACAACTGAAGATCATCTGGGACGTGGATGAGTTCTGGCAAAGCTGCCCGTTCTTGAACAACTGGATCGTCAGGCAATCGGGGTCGATCTTCGTCTCGATGTGCGGGCCAAGCGGCGTGAAGGTGTCGAACGACTTGGCCCGCGCCCATTGGCTCTCGGCATTCTGGATCGTCCGGTCGGTGATGTCCTGTGCCGCCGTGTAGCCGAGGATATACCGGCTGGCCGCCTTGGGGGTGACGTTGCGGATGCTGCGACCGATTACGATGGCCAACTCGGCCTCGTAGTCGGTTCGGTGCTTCTCGAACGGGATTTCGATTTTCCCGCCGTCGGGCAGGATCGACTTGGGGGATTTCAGCCAGAAAAGCGGCGTCTTGGGAATCTCGAGGCCGGACTCAGCGGCGTGATCGGTGTAGTTGAGCCCCACGGCAATGATCTTCGAAGGCTGAACCGGAACGAGCGTCCGAAACCCTTTTTTTGGAATCGGCGTCTTTTGGAAGGATGGCGCGCCAAAAATATCGCCCTTTAGCTTGTACAGATCCCCCTCCTCGACTTTGGCGTAAAATATATTGTCCCCTTTTTGGAAAAGGCCGATTGCTGCCATGTTGCCCGTTTGTTAGCAGGCAAATCAGGCTGATGCAAGAAAAAAGGCGGTTTTGGCCTATTTTAAGGGCTTCATTGTCAATGGGTCGCGCATCGGCAGCTCTTTCACCCCGCCCTTGGCCAAGCGGCCCAGCTTTACCGGATGATCCGGATGCCCTTTCAAAATCTCCCCCTTTTGGCCGACGATCAGGATGATCACTTGGCCAAGCCGTAGCCTCCGCCTGGCCACACGCTGCACTGCGGCGATGTTCACCGCCTCGATGTTGTCGCGGTATTTCGCCCAGTAATCCGGCTGCCTGGCGTAGCGGCCGATCATTTCGTCGCCGGCAAACGCCGAGACCACCTGCGCCGGCGAGGCGAAGTTGTTCGGGAACGTGTCGATGAACGACTTTTTCGCCGTGAGCAGTTCCTCCGCAGTCACCGGCTCCCGGCTGATCCGCTCGATCTCCTCGAGCACGATCGACGTCGCGTAGGCGACCGTTCGCGACTTGGATTGGAATCCGGCGCGGAACACCACCGGGTAATACGACCCCCCGGGAAACGCCGAACGCGCCGAGTACGCCAGGCCCTCGTCCGAGCGCACGCGGTTGGTGATGCGCGACGTGAAGCCGCCGCCGCCGAGCACATCGTTCATCACCTGGATCGCGTGGTAGTCCGGGTCGTCCCAGCGGATGCCCGGCAGCATGATCGACACGCGGCCCTGGTTCACGTCCTTGTTGACAATGTACACACCCGACTTTCCGTACTCCCGTTCCTGCGGCACCGGCGGCGTTTTTTTGCCGGGGTGCGGCCAGGCGTCGAACACGCCGTCGAGGCGCTTGAGCATCGCGTCGCGGTCGAAGTCCCCGCTCACCGATACGATGAAATTCCGTGGATGCACCCACTCGTGGTGAAACGCCAAAAGATCCTCCCGGCGGATGTTCTCGAGCGACGCGGCTGTCGTGTGGCGGTTGAACCAAAAGTCCTCGCCGTACGCGAGGAAGTTGCGCTCGCGCGACTCGATGTTTCTTGAGTCGTCATTGCGCTGCTTGAGCCCCTGCAGCGCCTGCGTCTTCCGCAGCGCCAGCTTGTCCTCCTGAAAACTCGGTGCGGCCAGCACGGCTCGCAAGATTTCAAAGCCGCGGTCGGCGTCCTTGGACAACAGGTTCAGGCTCACGCTGCCGCTCAACCCCCCGAAACTACTCGAGAGCCTTGCCGCGAGAAACTCCAGTTCCTCGTCCAGTTCATCCGCCGGCGAGGACGGAATGCCGCCGCGCGCCATCAGGTAGCCGGTCAGGCCGGCCAAGCCCTCCTTGCCTTTCGGGTCGAGATAGCTGCCGCCGCGGGTGTTCACCGACAGGTCGATCAGCGGCCGTTCGCGGTCGGGATAAATGTAAACAACCGCCCCTGATTCCAGCTCCACGCGATAGTCGGCTGGGTTCGGCGCATCATAAACCAGCGGTAGGAACTTCAACTTCTCCGGTCGATCCGGAATCTCCTGCGCTTGGCCAAGCGTCAGTCCAAACACCACAACCAAGCCCAGCGCCACGTTCTGTTTCATCGATAAATTCATCTTTGTTGTTCCTTGATTATTTGCTCAACTCGGCGATTCGCTCCGCCACTTTCACCATGATGATTTTCATCAGGCCCTGCTGCCTGCCGTCCGCCTGGCCAAGCTGGGCCTCCATCGCCTGCAACTGTTGCTTCAACCGCTCAAGGTTTGTCTCCGACTTGATCTGGTTGGAGATGCGGCGTACGTTCGCCAGCTGCTCCGCGCTCAAGCCTGCCAGCGCAGGATCGTCCAGCGGTTTCGTCCCGGCCTTTCGCGTGTAGGTCGCCACGGTGCGGTTTTCCTTCGTGAGATATTTTTCGGCCACGCGCCGGACGTCCTCCGCGGTGACCTCGAGGATGCTCGGGATTTCGGTGTTGATCGATTTCCAGTCGCCGGTGCCCTCGTACTGGATCAACTGCACCAGCAGATGAAAGTTCGACGAGGTTCGGCGCACGGCCATTGCGGCGAAATTGTTTTTCACCTTCTGCAACTCCCGCGGGGATACCGGCTCATTTTTCAGCCGCTCGACCTCCGCGTAAATGGCCGCCTCGACGTCGCCCGGTGTTTTCGGTTCCTTCGCTTCGCCGCCAATGTTGAACATGCCGGCGTACTTGCGGGCCATTTGGCGGGCGTAGGCCGATGTCGCCACCTCGTCGCCGAGCACGAGCGCCTTGTGCAACCGGCCGGAGCGCCCGGACAGCACCGCCGCCAGCACCTCCAGCGCGTGGGCGTCGGGATGCCCCGCTGCCGGCGTGTGCCACAGGATGTCCACCTGTGGATTGGCCTCCGCCTCGGCGTTCATTCGCTTCTCAACTATCTGCGGCATTTCCTCCGTGACGACCCCGGGCGGATTGCGTTTGCCGCGCGGGATGCGCTCGAAGTAGCGCTCGCAGAGCCTGGCCGCCTCGTCGGCCTTGAAGTCGCCAACCAAAATGAGCGTGATGTTTTGCGGCGCGTAATGGAGTGCATAAAACTCGTCGGCCTGCGCCTTGGTGATGGCGGGGATGTCCGACGGCCAACCGATCACCGGCCAGCCGTACGGGTGAGACTCCCAAAAAAGCGCCTCGAGCGATTCCTGGAATTTGCCGAGCGGCGTGGATTCGATGCGCATGCGCCGCTCCTCGAACACCACGTCGCGCTCGGCGTAAAACTCACGGAACACCGGCCGCAGCAGCCGCTCCGACTCCATCCACGCCCAAAGCTCGAGCTTGTTCGCCGGCACGGTGATGAAGTAGCCGGTCATGTCGTTGGAGGTGAAGGCGTTCATGCCGGACGCGCCGGCGGTGGTATACACTCGGTCGAACTCGTTCTTGACGAGCACCTCGCGCTGCGCGGCGATCAGTTCCCTGAACTCATCCTCAAGTTCGCGGTAACGCTCGGTCTTGTTTTCCGGCTTGGCCATGTCGTCGATCTCGCCGCGCCGCAGGGCCAGTCGCATCTTGGCCTCCTCCCGGCGCATGGCGTCACGCACTTGCTCTTGTTGCTCAATGATCTCGGCGTCGCGCCTGGCATCGCTCGTGCCGATGGTCGGCGTGCCCTTGAACATCATGTGCTCGAAGAGATGCGCAATGCCGGTGATGCCGGGCCGCTCGTTGACGCTGCCAACGCGCGCCACCCAGCCGCCGGCGATGGCGGGCGAGTGGTGCCGCTCAATCATGAGCAGTTTCATGCCGTTGGAGAGCGTGCGCTCCTGGACCGGGACTTGTTGCGCCTGGCCAGGTGCCAAGCCGGCCAGGGTGATCGCCAGGCCAAGCGCTTGGCCAAGCGCCCAGCGGCGGGAACGTTGAATACTTGTTTTCGAGTTCACTGTTAAAATGGGTACGGAATGATAACGGGCTGCTCCCGGCGGATCAATCCGCGGCGTGGATGTGATCGACTTCGAGGCTGCAGTAGGGACAAAAATAGATGCCGCGTTTCTGTTCTTCCTCGTCCAGCTTGGCTTGGTTCACGGCATCCGTTGCCCAACACGATTAGCCGCCAAAAGCATTGGCCAATCAATCCCAATCCCTCAGTTCGCGGCCGCATCCGGGATGCCGAAAACCGTCAAGCCAAGTGCGATCAGCAAAATCCCGAACCCCAGCCGAAACCAGCCCTTGGCCGCGAGCCGGCCCGGCTTGGCCAGCATCCACTCGATCATGTCGCGCATGCGCCACGGCGAAATCACCCACCACATGCACATGAAAATGATGGCGTACGCCCAGACAGTGAATACGAGTCGCCACTCCGACATGTGCGCCTCCGGCGCGGCCAGCATGTAATCGCGCTGTGTGTCGAGCATCAACTTGGCCAGGAGCAGCATGAAAACCGCAAGACCGCGCACCGCCAAAAAGTCCCGAAGAAAAATGCACGAGCCGACCCCCACCGCACCGAAGCCGATGTAAAACCAATGCTTGATTTCACGGTAGTCCGCCATGTCCTCGATCTTGATGTTCCAGAGAAACCAGGCGGTGGCGGCAAGCATCAGCACATAGCCGGGCGCATTGGCGCGGGGGAACGCCCGCAACGCTTGGCCAACGTCCGCCGGCTTGGCCAAGGTGTAGCCGGCTACCGCGACCAAAAACACACCAAGCACAATCGACAAATTGGCCAGGCTCACCTGGCTGTTCATCTTGATGCCGATATAGAGAAACATGCCGACAAACACTAACAGGAAACCGAACAGCGGCATCGACGCCGGCGACTCTTTGCTTTGCTCGTTCACGGGTCAGTGCAAATTCACGATGGCCGGATCGCCGTACAGGGTGAACGAGCCGTTTCGTGTGATTTTCAAATCCACCAGCTGGCCCCGGAAACGCTCGCCACCGTCGAATACCACGATTTTGTTGCAGCGCGTGCGGCCCTCCATCCGCGCGGCGTTGCGGCGGCTTGGCCCCTCAACGAGAACCTCCACCGTTTTGCCAACAAACTGCGCGTACCGCCTGGCCCCCATCTCGTCAATCGCCGCGAGCAGTGAGGCGTGCCGCTGCTCGATCAACTCCCTGGGAAGTTGGTTCTCCATCGCGGCCGCCGGCGTGTCGCGGCGCGTGGAGTACTTGAAAACAAACGCATTGTCGAACTGCACCTCGCGGCAGAGCGAAACCGTTGCCTCGAACTCCTCCTCCGTCTCGCCGGGAAACCCGACGATGATGTCGGTCGTGATGCCGACGCCCGGCTTGACGGCGCGCAGCCTGCCGACGATCTCCAAAAATCGCTCGCGCGTGTAGCCCCGGTGCATGCGCTTGAGCATCGCGTCGCTTCCGCTTTGCACCGGGATGTGTGCGCTCTCGCAGAGCTTGGCCAAGCGCCCGTACGCCTCAACCAAGTCGTCGCCGTATCCCTTGGGGTGCGGCGAGGTGAAGCGGATGCGATCCAGCCCGTCGATCCCGTGCACCGCCTCGATCAACTGCACGAACGCCGACTTGCCGTCCCTCTCGCCGATCTCGCGGCGGCCGTAGCTCGTAACGATCTGCCCGAGCAGCGTCACCTCGCGCACGCCCCGATCCACGAGGTCTCGGCACTCGCTGACGATGTCGTCGATCGACCGGCTCCGCTCGCGGCCGCGTGTGTACGGCACGATGCAAAAGGTGCAAAACTGGTTGCAGCCCTGCATGATGCTGACGAACGACGTGACCGACTTCTTGTCACTCACGCCATCGAGCAGATGCTCGCGGATCGTCGCCTCGCTTCCCTTCTCCTCGCCGGTATCGACCACTCCCTCGGCGCGACCGGCCAGCAGGTCGCCGATGTGATCGGCCGTGCGGTGAAATTTCTGCGTGCCGACCACGAGATCCACGTCCGGCAGTCGGTCGATCAGCTCCCGCCCGCGGCTCTGCGCCATGCAGCCCATGAAGCCCAGCACCGCCTTGCGGTTTTTCGAGCGCAACTGCGACGCGACATGGTTCATTTTGCCGAGCGCCTTCTGCTCGGCGGCATCGCGCACGCTGCACGTGTTGAGCAAAATGACATCCGCCGTCAGCGCATCCGCCGTCATGCTGTAGCCCTTGGCCACCAACTGCGCCGCGACTGCCTCGGAGTCGCGCTCGTTCATCTGGCAACCGTACGTTTTTATGAAGACACTCGGCATCCGCTGCTCACCGCTCACTGCTCACTTAATACTTCACCAGCGCCCGCACCGGTACGTCGCCCATCTTGGCCCGGCCGTCGAGAAAATCCAGCTCGATGAAAAACACCGCCTCGACCACCTGCCCGCCGGCCTTGACCAGGAGGCTCGCCGCCGCCGCTGCCGTGCCGCCGGTGGCCAACAGATCATCCATCAACAGCACGCGTTGGCCCGCCGAGACGGCGTCGGTGTGGATGGCGATCGTGTTGCTGCCGTATTCGAGGTCGTAGCACTCCTCGATCGTTTGCCACGGCAGCTTGCCTTTTTTGCGGATCGGCACGAAGCCCACGCCCAACTCCCGAGCCATCGCCGCGCCGAAAATAAAGCCGCGCGCATCGATCCCGGCGACCACGTCCACCGTGCCGGCCGAGTGCCCGCCGAGCAAGTGGCTGATGCAGCCGTCGAGCAGCCGGGCGTCAGCCAGCACCGGCGTGATGTCCTTGAATTGAATCCCCTCCTCGGGGAAATCCGGCACATCGCGGATCGCCGCCTGCAATTCCTCCAGCGTGACGTCGGTCGAAACCATGGCGGGGCAATGTCGCCGCTTGGCCAGGTGGCGTCGAGTTTATTGCACTTGGCCAAGGTTGGTCGGAGCTATCGCGAATCGGCCTCGAGGCGGTCGAGCATTTGGTGCAGCTTGGCCAGGGCGGCGTTTTGCAACTGGCGGATTCGCTCGCGCGTGATGCCGAAATGTTGCCCGATCTCCTCGAGGGTCTGTTCCTCCTCGCCGTCGAGGCCGAAGCGGCGAACCAATATCTGCACCTCGCGATCCGGCAACTCCCCGATGAGCGAGCGCAGGATGCCGCTGATGTTCTTGTCCGACAACTCGCGGTCGGGCATGACGGCGTTCTCATCGGAAACCAGCTCGCCCAACTGGGTGGACGACTCGTCGCCGACCGGCGAGTCGAGCGAGGCGGGACGCATGGCGGCCCGGCGCATGAGCGCGACCTTGGCCGGCGGCACGCCCAGCGCCTGGCCAAGCTCGCGGTTGGTCGGCTCGCGGCCAAGTTTGTCGAGCAGGTTGAGCCGTTCGCGGCGCATCCGCGAAATCTTCTCCACCAAGTGCACCGGCAGCCGGATGGTCTTGCCCTGGTTGGCCAAGCCGCGCTTGATCGACTGCTTGATCCACCACGAGCTGTAGGTCGAGAGCTTGCCGCCCTTGGCCGGATCGAACCGCTCAACGGCTTTCATCAGGCCGATGTTGCCCTCGTTGATGAGGTCGAGCAGCGGCAGGCCCAGTCCCTCGTAGTCCAGCGCGATCTTCACGACGAACCGCAGGTTGGCGAGGATCATTTCCTGGCGGGCGGCGGCGTCCCCGGATTGGATGCGCTTGGCCAGGCGGATTTCCTCCTCCGGCGTGATGCGGCTGAACTGGCCGATCTCGCGAAAATAAATCCGGACGGCCGAGTGTTCGCCCTCGCCCCGAACTGCGGCCTGGGGTGCCTGCTCTCGCTTCAACGTCCGGGAGGGAGTGTCGGTTCCCGCGGCCGGGATCACGACGGGCAGATCACGCGGAACCCCTGTTTCAACCGACCGGAGCGGAGCGGACGCCGGGGTGATCCCGCGTTGGGGCGCTTTGGAGCCGGCCTTTTTTTTGGCTGGCCGTTTCACAGGCTTATTCATGTATGGAGTCTTCTCCCGTGGGCACAAGCGCGCAAGAAAAAAACGAAACAACTTGCCAGCGCCCCCCGGATCATGGACACTCGGACATGGCGGCAGAACAAAGCGCAGGCCCACTCGATTCAGCCTTTTATCAACCGGCGGACACCTTTTTCCCGGCCCAGGCTGGCTTGGCACTGACGTACGACGACCTCACCCTTTCCACGCTTTACTCGGAGATTCTCCCGAGAAACGCTTCGCTCGACACCGAGTTGGCGGATGGGTTGTGCCTGCACCTCCCGGTCATCTCGGCCGATATGGACACCGTCACCGAGTCGCGCATGGCCACTAGCATGGCACTCAACGGCGGCCTGGGCCTGATCCATTACAACATGACGGAGAAGCAGCAGCTCAAGGAGGTCAGCCGCGTCAAGAATCACGTCCACGGACTCATCCAGGAACCGATCACCGTCACGCCCGACAAGACCGTGGGCGATGTCATCGAGTTGATCGAGACCAAGCGCTACTCTTTCAGCACCTTCCCGGTCGTGGGCGACGACCGCAAACTCGTCGGCCTGCTCTCCGGCAACGTCCTCAAGCCGCGCTACGCCGCCAAGCAAGTCACCGGCGCACTCGTCCCGCGCGAGCAGGTGCAGACCATCCGTGAAAGCCAGCTCGGCGCCGACCCAATCGCCATCGCCGACCAGTTTTTCACCGACCACCCCGGCATCAACAAACTGCTGGTGGTGGACGATAACGACGAACTCCACGGCCTGTTCACCCTGAGCGACATCGAGCGCATCACCACCGAGAAACTCTCGCAGTTCCGGCCGGCGCGCGACGATCACTTCCGGCTGCTCTGCGGCGCAGCCGTCTCCACCCCGCGCAACGACGACGGCGAACTCGACCGCGAACGCATCGTGACGCACATCGGCGGACTGATCGAGCGCGGCGCGGATGTCATCGCCGTCTCCACCGCGCACGGCCACTCGAAGGGCGTCGGCGACGCCGTCGCATTGATCCGCGCGGCGTATTCAGATTTACCCCTCATCGCCGGCAACGTCACCACCGCCGCCGGGGTTGACTACCTCGCCGACAAAGGCGCGAACATCATCAAGATTGGCCAGGGCCCCGGCTCAATCTGCACCACGCGACTCGTCGCCGGGGTGGGCATCCCGCAGATGACCGCCCTCTACGTCGCCAGCCAGGCGGCCAAGGCCAGGGGCGTGAGCCTCCTCGCCGACGGCGGCATCACCAAGTCGGGCGACATCGTCAAGGCACTCACGCTGGCCGACGGCGTGATCTGCGGCGGCCTGCTCGCCGGTTGCCCCGAGACCCCCGGCCAAGTGATGGAGATCAGCGGCAAACTTTACAAACAATACCGCGGCATGGGCAGCTTGGCCGCGATGAAATCCGGCTCCGCCGCCCGCTACGGCCACGCGCCGAGAGACGCCAACCGCAAAGTCGCCGCCGAGGGCATCGAGGCGCTAAAGGAAGTGTCGGAGAATCTGGATCAACTCCTGGCCCAGTTGATCGGGGGCGTCCAAGCCGGCATGGGCTACCTCGGCGCAGCCACCCTGCCCGACCTCCGGGCCAAGGCCCGCTACACCCGAATCAGCCCGGCCGGCCAAAAGGAAGCCGCCCCCCACGACGTCGTCGAAATGAAAGCCAGCTCCTAACCCGCTTGGCCAAGCGCTTGGGTTGCGGCGGTTTTCTTCTCCGACTTGAGGCGGAGTTGGCCGCAGGCGGCGTCGATGTCGGTGCCTTTTTCGATCCGCACGGTCACCCGGACGCCCTTGTGGTGCAGCGCGTCGCGAAACCGACCGACCGTCTCGTCGCTTGGCCGCTTTAGCTCGATGCCGTCCACGGGGTTGTACGGGATGAGGTTGACCTTGCACTGCAGCCGCTTGGCCAAGCCGCTCAACGCCTCGACCTGATCCAGCCCGGTGTTGACGCCGTCGATCAAAATATACTCAACCCAGATCATCCGGCCCTTGGCCTGCTGATACGCCTCGCAGGCGGAGATCAGTTCCTCGAGCGGATACTTGCGGTTGATCGGCATGATTTTGTCGCGCACCTCGTCGGTCGCGCCGTGCAGAGAGATCGCAAGGTGATATTGCTGCGGCATTTCGGCCAAGCGGCGAATCTGCGGCGCGAGGCCGCTGGTGGACACGGTGATCTTGCGCGCGCCGATGTTCAGCCCCCACGACGAGTTGAAAATCTCGAGCGCCCGGATGAGGTTGTCGTAGTTGGCGAGCGGCTCGCCCATGCCCATCATAACGATGTTGTTTACCAGCCCCCCCTGCGACTTGGCAGGCTCACCGCCCTTGGCCAAGTGCCAACGCTCGACGGCCAACACTTGGTCCACGATCTCGTACACGTCGAGGTTGCGCTTGTAGCCCATGAGACCGCTTGCGCAAAACTTGCAGCCGTAGGCGCAACCGACCTGCGACGAGACACAGATCGTGTGCCGGTCGCTTCTGTTGCCGTCCCTGCCGACGGATGCCGGGATCAAAACGCTCTCGATCAGTTCCCCGTCGGCGAGGCGCCAGAGGAACTTCACCGTACCGTCCCGCGAGCGTTGCTCCTTGGCCAACTCGAGTGGCTTGAGCAGAAACGAACCGGCAAGTTGGTCGCGCAACTCCTGCGGCAGATCACTCATCTCGTCGATCGAGCAGGCACGCTTTTTGTAGAGCCAGCCGAGGATCTGCGTCACGCGATAGCTTTTGTGCCCCCACTCGGCGAGGGTGCTCTCCACCTCCTCGGCGTTGAGCGAGCGTAGTTCTCGGTTGGGTGCTTGGGTGCGGTCAGTCATTCGGGTAGATAAAATTTTTGCGTGTACTCGCGCACCATG
>QOAX01000121.1 GCA_003972865.1 Verrucomicrobiota bacterium
AACTGCATCGGTTGCGCTTGGCCAAGCGGCTCAACTGCAGGGTGCGCCGCCACCTCGGCGTCAAGCGCGGCGGAAACCTCGAGCGTGCTGAGCGAGAGCGTGTCACGAATGCGGACGACGCGTGCCTTGGCCGGGTCGGCGTCGGGCAGCGACACGAGCATGGCGCGGATCGCCTCGGCGTCGGTCTCAAAATCCATCGGCAACTTGGCGCACTGCACGGCGCGCGAGGTGAGCACGTTGGTCCGCAGCGCGGCGGCGTCCACCCCGGCAACCAGCCGCTTGGTCGTCGCCTCGGCCAAGCCAATGCCGATGGCATTGCCGTGCGTCTCCGGCGTCAGGCCGCGCACGAAAATCCGCCAGATGAACGGCTTGGCGGCCGCGTGCTCCGGCATGAGATGATAGCCATGCACACTGCGGCCGATCGTGTTGGTGTCCATGCCAGTGCCGCTGATGTTTTTGCCGATTTGATCGACAATCAGCAGGTCGATTTCGTCGAACGGCAGCACGGGCATCATCTTTGCCGCCTCGGCACAAAGCTCCGGCTCGCGCAGGGGAATCGCGTCGGCCGCGAGCACCTCGACGCGGGCGGTGTCGTGCATCGCATTCTCCACAATGGCCACGCCGCCGAGGATCGGTGCCCGCTCAAAAACCACCCCGGCCAGCCGCATCAATGCCTGCTTGTAGCCGAGCTTGAGCGCGGCGGCGTGATACGCCGAGGCGCCGGCGTGTTTGCCCAGGCCGACGACGAGCATCTTCGTCAGCCCGCTGCCCATCGGTCCGGCAAAGTCGGTGTGCGGCTTGATGCGGTTGATCACAACGACCCCGTCCGCCGCCAGCGCCTCGCGGCTCCACGGCACATCCTGCCCGCCGTCCGCCTGGCCAAGCGACCCGACCTTCATCGAGGCACGAACCGGCACGCCCATCGACGCCTCGGTCACGCCGTAGTCGGCAAGCAACCCGGCCTGCCCTTTTGGCGTCGCGCCGCCGTGGCTGCCCATCGCCGGGAGAATGAACGGCTCCGCACCGGCACTTTTCAACTCGCCGATGACGGCTGCGACGACCTTACCCAAGTTCGAAATGCCCCGGCTCCCTACGCCGACAGCGATCCGCATCCCCGGCTTCAACTGCCCGCGAATCGCCGCAAACCCATCAACGACCGAGGCGGCAACATCGACCGGCGGCGTGGCATCGAACTGCTGCCGAACGCGGAACATTCTTGGAAATTCGTCGGCCATTGCCTGGAGCCATCCAACGGAATCGCTTGGCAGAGCGCGAGCTTTTTCTTGCGCCCACCGCTTGGCCAAGCGATGCTGTGCGCCACCGTTTAACCCTAAAATGTTATGAGCAAGATCCACATCGATCGTAGAAATTTTCTCGCCACCGCAGCAGTCGCCGGTGCCAGCCTGGCCACCGCCACCGCTCGTGATTGGACCGGCCAAAACCCGACGCGCTATCCCGATCCCGACCTTATTTCGCTCGACCCGCGCTTCGACAAATACAAGATTGGCAATACGCCGGTTCAGCGGCTCTACACCAGCCCGAACGCCCTTTGGACCGAGGGCTGCGCCTGGAACGGCGTCGGTCGGTACGTGGTTTTCAGCGACATCCCCAACGACGTGCAACTGCGCTGGATCGAGGACGACAACCGCGTGAGTGTGTTCCGCAAACCCAGCGGCAACAGCAACGGCAACACGTTCGACTACCGGGGCCGGCAGATCTCCTGCCAGCACGGACACCGACGCGTGGTGCGCTACGAATACGACGGCACCGAGACCGTGCTGGCCGACACGTTCGACAGCAAACCGTTCAATGCGCCGAACGACGCGGTCGTGCACCGCGGCGACAACTCGATTTGGTTCACCGACCCCGGCTACGGCAGCCTGTCGGACTACGAAGGCAACAAAGGCCCGCTCAAACTCAAGGAAGCCGTCTACCGTATCGACGCCAAAAGCGGAAAAATCACGAAATTAACGGACGATATTCACAAGCCAAACGGTCTCTGCTTTGCGCCCGACTTGAGCAAACTCTACGTCGCCGACTCCGGCTCCGGGAAAAACATCAAAGTGTGGGACGTCGACGGCGCGAAGCTGAAAAACGGAAAAGAGTTCGCCTCGATGAGAGCCATGAAAGCTCAAGGGGGAGCCAGACTGGCAACAACCGAAGAACTGGCCCAAAAGAATGCGCCCAGGCAGGAAGCAGCGGGCGGTGCCGACGGCATCCGCGCCGACGTGGATGGCAACATTTGGGCCAGTGCCGGCTGGGTTGGTGCCGGCTACGACGGCGTGCACATCTTCGCCCCGAACGGCGATCGCATCGGGCAAATATTGTTGCCCGAGATCTGCTCGAACGTCTGCTTCGGCGGCCGCAAACGCAACCGGCTGTTCATGACCGCCAGCCAAAGCCTCTACGCCGTCTACACCAACGCCACCGGCGCCCACATGACTTGAGGCTCCCCAGGCTACTTGGCTAAGCAGTGTGAAAAAATGGATACTGGGCGACTTTTCGCTTTTCACGCGGGGATTCGTCCCCATGATTCGCGCGCTTATGGAAGAGTCGTTGGTTCTGTTGAAACCTGATTGTCTGGAGGGCCGCAAATGCGGCGAGGTGTTGAAACGCTTCGAGGAAGCCGGCTTCGAGGTGTACGGCGTGAAGATGATGCGTTTGTCGGACGAGATCCTGCAAGAACACTACGCGCACCTGACCGATCTACCGTTTTTCCCCGAGATCCAGGGCTTTATGCAGTCATCACCGGTGGTGGCAATCGCGCTGCGAGGCGAGAATTCCATCGACCGCATCCGCGAAATGGTCGGCCCGACCGACTCGACCGTTGCCGACAAGGGCACGATCCGTGGCGACTTTGGCCAGGATAAAATGCACAACGTGGTTCACGCCTCCGACTCGGTCGAGAACGGCCAGGCAGAACTGAAGCGTTTCTTCGCCGAGGGCGAGCTGTTCGGCTGAACCGCCGCCGAACCGCTTGGCCAAGCGCGAAACAGCAGCGACCTTGCCGCCGCCGGTGTCGCTGTGGCTAAATCGGCGCATGGAACTGGACGAGCGACTGCACGCCATCCGCGAACGGATCGATGCCGCCTGCGAGCTCGCCGGGCGCGACCCGGCGGAGGTCATGCTGCTGCCGGTTTCGAAAAGTCACAGCGCCGGTGCCGTGCGGGAGCTGACCTATCACGGCTGCCGCGTCTTCGGCGAAAGCAAAATCCAGGAGGCCAAGCTGAAGATCTCCGCCTGCCCCGGCAACCTCGAGTGGCAGCTCATCGGTCATTTGCAGTCCAACAAATGCCGCGACGCGGTGCGGTTGTTCAGCATGATCCAGAGCGTCGACCGCCTGTCGATCGCCGAGGAAATCAACCGGCACGCCCACAACGCCGCCAAGGACATGCCGGTGTTGCTCGAGGTCAACATCGCCGGCGAGGGCACGAAGCACGGCTTCAAGCCGGCTGAGTTGCTCGACATCCTCGAGCCGATCAACGACCTGCCGCGGCTGGAAATCCACGGCTTGATGACCCTCGCCCCGTGGACGCCCGAGCCGGAAAAGGTGCGGCCCGTCTTTCAGCGACTCCGCGAGCTCAGGGAGGCGAGCGAACAAAAACTTGGCGCGCCGCTGCAACACCTCAGCATGGGCATGAGCGGCGACTTCGAGGTGGCGATCGAGGAAGGCGCCACGATCGTCCGCATCGGCACCGCCCTCTTCGGCCCCCGCCCCCGCCCGGCGAAGCCAAAGCTAGCGGAGTAACGGGTCGCCTCGACAACGACGCTTGGCTCGCCTAGTTTTTCCCCGATGTCGCTGGAGACCTCGCCGCTGACCATTGCCGATCGCACGTTCGACTCGCGCCTGTTCCTGGGCACGGGCAAGTTCGCCTCGCCTGAGTCGATGCGCGACGCGCTCGCCTCGAGCGGCACGCAGATTGTCACCGTCGCCCTGCGCCGCGCCGACCTCACCGGCACGAACGACCCGTTCGCGAACATCCTCGAGTTCATCGATCCCGAGCGCTACCTCATCCTGCCGAACACCAGCGGCGCGATGAACGCTGAAGAGGCGGTGCGCTTGGCCAAGCTCGCCGCCGCCGCAGGCCTGCCCAAGTGGGTGAAGCTCGAGATTCATCCCGATCCACGCTACCTGCTGCCCGACCCGGTCGAGACGTTCGAGGCGGCCAAGCGGCTCGTCGCCGAGGGTTTCACTGTGCTGCCGTACATTAATGCCGACCCCGTCCTGGCCAAGCGACTGCAAGATGTCGGCACCGCAACGGTCATGCCGTTGGGCGCGCCAATCGGCTCCAATCGCGGCATCGAGACGCGCGACCAGGTTCGCATCATCATTGAGCAGGCCACCGTGCCGGTGGTCGTCGATGCCGGCATTGGCTCACCGAGCCACGCCGCCGAGGCCATGGAAATGGGCGCCGACGCCGTGCTGGTCAACACCGCCATCGCCATCGCCGATGACCCATCTCGCATGGGACTTGCTTTCAAGGCGGCCGTTGAGGCGGGCCGCGCGGCCTACGAGATCGGCCTTGGCCAGCAACTTGGCACGGCCAGCGCGACCAGCCCGCTCACCGGTTTTCTCGAGGAAGAGCCGCTGAAACAGGCTGATGGCTAAACGAAAAACACTCTCGCGACAACGTGCCCGGAACATACTGAACACCGCCGCCCGACGGACGGGCGACACGGTGATCGGGTCGTTCACCCTGGCCATCGCCGCCGGAGCGGATCCAATTGAAGCGGCTTTCCTGGCCAACCAAGCTGCCGGAGTGGTGGTCGGAAAACTCGGCACCGCCACCGTGACACCGAGGGAACTTCTCGCTAGTTTCTGATCCGCATGCCCAACGGCAAACCCGCCATTTTCCTCGACCGCGATGGGACGCTCATCGTCGAGACCGGCTACCTCCACGAGCCGGAAAAAGTCGAACTCATCCCCGGCGCTGGCGAAGCAGTCCAGCGGCTCGCCGAGGGGGGCTTTGTGTTGTTCATCGTCACCAACCAGGCCGGCATTGGCCGCGGCCACTACACCGAGGAGCAAATGCACGCAGTCAACGAGCGCGTCGCCAGGGAGTTCGCCAACTTTGGCGTGACCTTCCGCAAAATCTACTTTGCCCCCGAGGCACCGGATCAGCCCGGCCGCAATCGCAAGCCATCGCCGCAAATGCTGCTCGACGCCCGCGACGAGTTCGGCATCGACCTCGCCGCCAGCTACATGGTCGGCGACAAGGTTTCGGACATCGAGTGCGGCTGGAACGCCGGCGTGAAGTGCAGCGTCCTCGTCCGCACCGGCTACGGCCGCGAACACGAATCGCAACTTGGTCAAGCGACCGGTCCGCTGGCTGTCATCGATTCAATCGCCGACCTCGCCGACCTCGCGCTTGGCCAAGCGGAGTGACTCGAAAAGGATTTCCTTCAAACGGCTGAGGGGCTTTGGCATACTCCTCTGCGATGCATGATTTTAGCTTCAAGCGTGGGAAGTTATACTGTGAGAATGTTTCGGTGGCTTCACTCGCCAAGAAACATGGTTCTCCGCTTTACGTTTACTCCCACGCCACACTGACGAGTAATTTTCGGCAACTCGACAGCGCCCTGTCGCCGGTGGATCACCTGGTCTGTTACTCGCCCAAGGCCAACTCCAACCTTGGCGTGCTGCGTGCGTTGGCCAATGCCGGGAGCGGGTTTGACATTGTCAGCGGCGGCGAACTCCAGCGTGTCATCGCCGCCGGGGGTGATCCGTCGAAATGCATTTTCGCCGGCGTCGGCAAAACGGAGGAGGAAATCGAACTCGCACTTAAGAAAAGCATTTACGCATTCACCGCCGAGAGCGAGCCGGAAATGGTTCGTATCAACAAAATAGCCCGCCGACTGAAGAAAAAAGCACCGATTGCCATACGGGTGAATCCAAACGTGGATGCCAAAACGCACGCGAAGATCACCACCGGTACTTACGAGAATAAATTTGGGATCGCCTTCGAGGAAGTTGAGGGCGTGTACAAGCGGGCAGCCAAGTTGAAGAATCTGCACCTTCGCGGACTGCAGATGCACATCGGCTCGCAGCTCACCGAAGTTGGTCCGTTTGAGAAAGCGGTCAAAAAAGTCGCTCCCTTGGCCAAGCGCTTGGCTGAAAAACATGGAATCGAGTTTTTCAGCATCGGCGGCGGCTTGGGCATTGCATACGAATCGGCACTCGAGAGCGGCGATGCCAAGTGGTGGCGTTCGCCCAAGCGCACAAACCTGCTCTCCCCGGCCAAATACGCGGCCAAGCTTGTCCCGCTGCTCACGCCGCTTGGCCTGCGAATCCTGATCGAGCCGGGACGCTTTATCGCCGGCAACGCCGGCATCCTCGTCACGCGCGTCGAGTACGTGAAGCAGACCGGCGTGAAGAATTTTGTCATCGTCGATGCCGCGATGAACGACCTCGCCCGCCCCGCCCTGTATGACAGCTACCACGAGATCGTGCCGCTGACGTGGAAGCCGGGAGATCACCTGAAGAAAAATCAAATTTCTTCCGACGTCGTCGGGCCGGTCTGCGAGTCCGGCGACTATTTCTGCAAAAATCGTCCGCTGCCAAAAGTCGGCGAGGGCGATCACCTCGCGCTGCTCAGCGCCGGTGCCTACGGGTTTGTGATGGCGTCGAACTACAACACCCGCGCCAATCCCGCCGAAGTGCTGGTGAAAGGCAACCAAGCCGAGGTGGTTCGCAAACGCCAGTCGCTAAAGCAGCTTTGGGCCGGAGAAAGCGTCCCCAAGTGGCTGAAGTAACCTGAGCAACACCCCCGGCATGAATGCCTCCCGGAATCTTTTCGTGCGTTTCCCGGGATGGCTGTTCGCCGTGTTCCTACTGGGTTCCATCCCGCTAATCTGGCAAACGACGCAGGTCAGCATCGATACCGATCCGCTGACACTGCTCGAGTCTGACCCGCGGCACCTGGAAACATATGATCGAATCCAGTCGTTTCTCAACGATGACACGGTGGTCGTCATTAGCGTGAAGAGCGATCGACTGTTCACCCAAGCCGGCTTGGACCACATCCGCGCCATCAGCAACGCGCTTGGCCAACAACCGGGACTGATCGACGTCAAAAGCCTGACTCACTCGGTCAAGCCGGTGCGCAAGGGGTTGTCGTTCTCGATGGAGCCGTTCGTTCCGGTAGGGACGCTGAGCGGGGAGCAAATAGCCACGATCCGGCAATTCTCCGTCACGCATCCGTTGGTGCGCAACATCATGGTTTCACCTGATGGCAAGATCACCCTCATCACCGCCACCTACAAACGAGACCTTTCCACTCCGGCACTGCGCCAGGTGTTTCGCGATGAGACCGAACAACTGCTTAAGCCATTCGACTCGCCGGACTACAGGATACGGAAAATCTCACTGCCGTTCATCGCGGACGAGATTCGTGAATCGTTCCTGCACGACCTAAAACTGGTTCTGCCGGGTGCCGCGCTGTTCATCCTGTTCATCATTGGTCTGACACTGCGTTCGTTCCCTTGCCTGGTGATGTTGTTGATCAGCGAGGTTGCACTCATAGCCATGCTGCCCGGGGTGCTTGGCCTAGCCGGTTTTTCGCTGAACCCGTACAACCTGCTGCTGTTGCCGCTGCTCGGGGCGATCAACCTGACCATGCTCACCCACCAGTTGACCGCCCTCCGCAAGACAGACGCTGGCCTCCCGATGGACGAACGGTTTGCCGCGATGCTACGCGTGGTCTTCCGGCCCAGCCTGTTCGCTGCGATCACGACCGCCATCGGGCTTGGATCGCTGGCCGTGAGCGGGGTGTCGCAGGTTCGGGATTTCGGGATCTCAGGGATGGTCGGCATCGGTGTCATATTCGCGTGGAATTTCGGGCCGGGGCTGTCGTTTTTGCGACTGGGCTGCCACGCTTGGCCAAGCGCCATACTATTGGCCAGCAAGGACTTGAGGCAGCAACACACCGACTCTTGGTTTCATAGGCTTGGCCAAGCGGCCATGGCCAAGCGATGGCCGGCCGTGGTCGCCACCACGACTCTTTTGCTCCCGGCACTGTTTGCCGCCGGCCACTTGAACTTGGACATCCGGGCCGTTCGGTTTCTCTCCCCGGACAGTCCCACCCGGAAGATGGCCGAAATGATGGACGCACGAATGGGCGGCATCAACATCGTCCAGTTGGACTTCGACACCGGAAAGCCCAACGGGA
Source organism: Verrucomicrobiota bacterium (assembly GCA_003972865.1). Lineage (GTDB taxonomy): Bacteria > Verrucomicrobiota > Verrucomicrobiia > Limisphaerales > UBA1096 > UBA1096. The sequence goes on from QOAX01000121.1 coordinate 8,169, forward strand.
TCAACCAACTGGAGTTCCTGCGCAGGATGCAGTCCGTTCAGGATTTCGCTGAGGGAACAGAGCGGTTCAGCAGCACCTATTCGTACGCATCGCTGATGGCGATGATGAACGGCATCTGGACGGATGACGAGTCGGGGGAATTGTCGCTCCCGTCCAATCCCTTGACGCTCAACCTGTTTGTCCTCGCGCTGAAGGCGACGAACTACCCGTTTCTTCAGGCGCTGTGCGACAAGACAAATCAAAAAGCCCACCTCGTTTTGCGCACCACTGATCTGGCAAGCGGGGAATTCGTCTCCCTTCTGGAATCGGTCGAGCAATTCGCGAAGGACACCATGGACACTATGCCGGAAGGCGTCACGGTTTCTGCCAAGGCCGGTTTACACACCATCCTCCAAGCAGACCGGGAAATTGTGGCTGCACAACTTGGAAGTTTGGTTATCACAATCATCGCAATGCTGGCCGCCATGACTGTACTGTGGCACTCACTAAAGTTGGCCGCCATTTCCCTGGGCATCAGCTTGGTACCGTTGGCGGTACTGGCGGTCCTTGCGGCGTGGTTTGAAGTGCCACTGAACTCGGTCACGGTGATGGTCGCCGCGCTGGTGCTTGGAATCAGCATCGACGACGCCGTTCATCTCGTGACGCATTGGGTCCAACTGAAAAAGCAGGGTGTTGAACCAGCCACAGCGCTGGCCAAGTCGCTCGAGGCCAAGGGACCGGCCATCCTGTGCACCAGCCTGATCCTGATCGGTTTTTCGGTGTCGCTTGTCTGGATCAGTTTCCCCCCGATACAGGATTTCGGTTGGCTGTCCGCGGCCGCCTACGGAGCCGCCCTGGTGGCTGTGCTGTGGGCGCTCCCGTCGTTCCTGGCACCCAGAAAGTAGATCAGCCGGCCTGAGCCTCGACCCATTCCGTGACCTTGTTGACCATCACCGCGAGTGCCTCGTCGCTGAACACGTGATTGGCGCCAGCGATCTCGAAAAACTCCGGCGAGTTCGTGGCCTTGGCGATGATGTCGCGTGAGTCGCCGATCGGCACCACGTCGTCCTCCGTGCCGTGCACCAGCAACCACGGCACGCTGATTTGCGCGCCCAAATCAACAACCGAGTGAATCGCCGCCATGTCGTTCATAAAATTGCTGGAGAGCGGACAGCTTTCCTCCTCCCACATGCAGCCGGCGTCCGGCGTCTCCCCGCCGAACTCGCGCCGGGCAAACTCCCCCGTGTGCACCATGCCGGCCAGCGACACCAGCGCGTTGATCCGCGAATCGCTGCTGGTCCGTCTGACCCCGACGGCACTGCCCATGCTGTGGCCAATATAGCAAATCTTCCGGTCGCCCACTGCGTCAAGGACACTGCCCAAGTCATCGGTTTCCTTGGAGATGGTGCAGACAGCGAACTGCCCCCCGGAGTCGCCGTTGCCGGCGAACGACATGCGGAGCGTCGGGATGCCCGCAGCCTCGAGCCCCTCGGCCAGCGCCACGACAACTGGCCGGTCCTTGTTACCGGTCACGCCGTGACCGATGATGGCAATGAAGTCCGAACGGGACTCACCTGCGTGCACGGTGTAGTCGAGTTGTTCGCCCTGTTGGTTTTTGATTTCGCCGAACATGTGCGGAGGGAGATACCAAGAGGCCGTGCACTTGGCCAGTTTCAAGTGCGCTTGGCCAAGCTCGCCGCTTGTCCGGGCTGGCTGGGTTTGGCAGAATCCGCGTCGTGAAATCCGGAAATAAAAAAACGCGTTATGTGCTCGGCATCGATTTCGGGACCCTCTCCGGCCGGGCGCTGCTGGTGAATGCCGGCACCGGCGAGGAAATGGCGTGGGCCGATCACAATTACAAAAACGCCGTGATCGAGGAGGCGCTGCCCGGCAACAAGGCGCGGCTCAAGCCCCTCACGGCGCTGCAGGACCCAGCCGACTACATCAAGGTGTTGCGCAAGGCCGTGCCGCGAGTGATGCGACTGGCCAAGGCCAAGCCGGAGCAGGTGCTCGGCATCGGGATTGATTTCACAAGCTGCACCATGCTGCCGACGCTTGCCGATGGCACGCCGCTTTGCTCGCTGAAAAAGTGGCGCAACAATCCGCACGCCTGGGTGAAACTGTGGAAGCATCACGCCGCCCAGCCGGAAGCCAACTGCATCAACGAGGTCGGCTCGCGGCGAAAAGAGGATTTTATCACCGCCTATGGTGGCAAATACTCGAGCGAGTGGTTTTTCTCCAAGATGCTCGAGACCGTGCGCGAGGCGCCCAAGGTTTATGATGCCGCCGATCGATTCGTCGAGGCCGGGGACTGGCTCGTTTGGCAGCTCACCGGCAGGGAGAAACGCTGCCTGTCCGCTGCCGGCTTCAAGGCCATGCGCGTGAGCCGGGCCAAGCGCGGTGGTTGGACCTATCCCGGAAAGGTGTTTTTCAAGACATTGAATGCCAAGCTGGCCAACGTCGTGGCCGAAAAACTGGAGAGCGAAATCATCGCGCTCGGCAGCAAGGCGGGCGAACTCACACCCACCATGGCCAAGGAGATGGGCCTCCGCGCCGGCACTCCGGTCGCCGCAGCCAACATCGACGCCCACGCCGCCGTGCCTGCCTGCACGGTCACCGGTGCCGGCAAACTCGTGATGATCATGGGCACCAGCACCTGCCATCTGCTCGCCGCCAATCGCGAAAAACCGGTGGAGGGCATTTGCGGCGTGGTGCAGGACGGGGTGATTCCCGGCTTCTGGGGCTACGAGGCGGGGCAATCCGGCGTGGGTGATGTGTTTGCCTGGTATGTGCAAAACGGCATCTCCGCCGAGCTTGGCCAAGCGGCGAAGAAGGCCAAGCAGGACATTTACCAATACCTTGAGTCACAGGCAGCCAGGCTGAAGCCGGCCGAGAGCGGACTGCTCGCGCTGGATTGGTGGAACGGAAATCGCTCAGTGCTGGTCGATGCCGACTTGAGCGGCTTGCTGATTGGTCAAACCCTGGCCACCCGGCCGCATGAGATTTACCGGGCATTGCTCGAGGCGACAGCGTTCGGGACGCAGCAAATCATCGAGGCATTCACGTCGCAGGGAGTTGCGATCGATGAACTTTATGCCTGCGGCGGGTTGGCGGTAAAGAATCCACTGATGCTCCAGATTTATTCCGACGTCACCGGGAGGCCAATCAAGATTGCCGCCAGCGAGCAGGCCAGCGCGCTAGGGGCCGCGATGTATGGGGCGGTGGCAGCCGGTGTTTACAGGGACATTGGCCAAGCGTCCAAAAAAATGGCGCGAGTGCGACGGAATATTTACCGGCCGAACGCAACGCACAGAAGAATGTACGATCTGCTTTACCGGGAATACAACAGGCTGCACGACCAGTTTGGCCGAGATCCGAACAGCAGCATGAAGGTGCTCAAAAAACTGCGAAACCAAGCACTTGGCCATTAAGCCAAATATATCGGGAGGGGAAATGAGTCGGTTCGACGCGGTAATTTTCGACATGGACGGCGTGATCGTCGATAGCGAGCCGATTCATGAAATGTCGTTTTTGGAACTCTGGCAGGAGATGGGTTACGGCGACAATCACGGTATCCACTTTCCCGATTTTTACGGGCGATCCGACCGCGTCCTTTGGGAGACCTTCATCGAAAAGCATCATCCCCCGCAACCCATCGAGGAACTCCTCGGACTCAGGGAGGAGCGGCTGGTTCAGCTCCTGCGCGACAAGCAGCCCATCTTCAACGGTGTGCCGGAGTTGGTGCAGCGCCTGGCCAATCGGTTTCCGCTTGCGGTTGGCTCCGGCTCCGCGCATCGCATCATTGACGAAGTATTGGCGATGCGCGACTTGCGGCGTTATTTTTGTTGTACCGCCAGTTCGGAAGATGTGGCAAATTCCAAGCCGGAGCCGGATGTCTTTCTGTTGGCGGCCGAGCGTCTGAATGTGAAGCCTGCAAGTTGCTGTGTTATCGAAGACACCGTAGCCGGGGTTAT
>QOAX01000175.1 GCA_003972865.1 Verrucomicrobiota bacterium
ATGGTGTTTTTTTTGGAGGTGATCACCGGGACGGCCCCCAGGCGTCCTCTCCCCTGGGCCGTTGGCGGAAGTATTTTACCGAACACCGCCCCCCGGCCGGCGAGCATGCTGCAGTTCCAGTTGTTGACCGGCTTTGGTTGGCGCGCCGCGGTGAACGGCTGGTTGCGACTTATGGAGACAACGGCTTGATGATCGGCAGCAACATCTGCCGTCTGGCCGTCGGCCAGCCGCACGATGTTTGCCGAGCCGTCGTTCACCCGCACGATCGACGTGGTGGAGTTAGCCTCGAGGTCGAATTGCGCGGTCGCCACATCGACCGTGGCAGTCGGGGTCTGGATCGAGACCGGCTTGGCCCCGGCCCGCTGCGCCACCGTCGCCCAAAGATTCCCGTAGGCCAGTTGAAAACCGCGCCTGGCCTCGACGTTGAGCAGCCGGAGCCGCGAGCGTCCGGCAATGGTCATCACCGAGCCGTCGTTCAGGGCCAGTTTCACCCACGTGCTGCTCGAACGCGTCCGGATCGTGTCGCCGACTTTCAGCACGGTGCCGACTTTCACCTCGTCCTGCACCTTGCCGTCTGCGGCGATGTACTGGCAGGGGCCAAGGATGGCGCTGACCTTGGCCACGTGCCTGGCCGGCGTGGTGGCGATCACGAACGCAACCAGCAGCACAAAAGCCGCCGCTGCGGCAACCGCCCACTTCCACGGGCGAAACACCGGTGCGACGACCCTGGCCGGTTGGGGCTTGTGTTGCCCGATTCGCTCGACATCAGCCACGACAACCGCCTGCTCGGCCACCCCGCGCAGGAAGGCGCGCGCGTCGGTGTCGCCGCGCAGCAGCTCGGCGACCTTGGCTTGGTCACTTGGGTCGAGCGATCCGTCCAAGTACCGCAGCAAAAGTTCGTTCTGTTCCTCGTTCGATGCCATTTGGTGAAATTCTTCAGCCAGCCGGCTGGGCCAGCTTGGTTTCAATGCACGTTCGCAGCGACTGGTGCAGACGCGATAGGCGCTTGTAAACCGCGTCGAGCCTGGCGCCGAGTTGTGCCGCCACCTCCTCGCACGCATGCCCGTCGAAGTAGCGCCGCTTGAGCAGGTCGCGCGACTTGGCCGGCAACTCCTCAAGGCAATCGCGCAGCGCCTGGCCGCGTATGCCGCCCTGCGCCGCCGCCTCATCCGCCCATTCCTGTTCGAGTAGCTCGAGGATCGTATTGTCGAGGCAGACCGGCGCATTCTTCTGGCGGCGAAGCCAGTCGATGCCCTCGCGCCGGGCGGTGATGAACGCCCATGACATGAGCGCGCCGCCGGACTCAAACTGCATCCTCTTGGTCATCGCCTTGAGGGCGACGTTCTGGAAAATATCCTCGGCCGTGTGCGCATCCCGGACCACCAGCCAGGCCGCGGCTGACACGCGGTCGCGCTGGCTCATCAGCCGCTGCAAAATGTCCTGTTCAGTTAGCGCCACAGTAAATAGAACGGATAATGACAACGAATCCTGACGTCACCTTTTTTGCCCGTTGATTGACTTGGGGGACTTGAGCAAGTTTACTCCGCCCATGCAATCGCGTTTTTTCTCCGTTGGAATGTCGCTGGTGATCGGCTTGGTTGCCGCCGTGGCGGAACTGCCCAAGGTGGGTTTGAAGCCGGTTTGGAAGGGCCTCGAGACCACACGCCCGCTTTGGCTTGAGACGGCTCCGGACGGCTCCGGGCGGCTGTTCTGCCTTGAGCAGGGCGGCGCCATCATCATTTTGCCGAAGGACAAAAACGCGGCCAAGCCCAAGCGGGAGGTGTTTTTCGACATCAGCGAGCGCAAGCCGTGGCGGGAAAACGAGGAGGGACTGCTGGGCATGGCGTTCCATCCCAAGTTTGCGGCCAACGGGAAGTTTTACGTTTACTACTCGCAGCAGGAGCCCAAGCGCAGCGTGGTCAGCGAGTTCACCGTGGCCAAGGCGCATCCGAACCGGGCCGACATGAAGTCGGAGCGCGTCCTGTTCGAGGTCAAGCAGCCGTACTGGAACCACAACGGCGGCGTGATTTTGTTCGGCCCGGACGGCAAACTTTACATCGCTACGGGCGACGGTGGCAAAGCCAACGACCCTCACGACAACGCACAGAATTTGACCACAATGTTGGGCAAGATTTTTCGCATCGATGTCGACAGCCGTACCGCCGACCTGCAATACGGCATCCCGGCGGACAACCCGTTCGCCGGGCGCAGGGACAACACCCGCGGGGAGATTTGGGCGTACGGCCTGCGCAACATCTGGCGCATGAGCTTCGACCGGGAGACCGGCGACCTCTGGGCGGCGGACGTCGGGCAGAACAAGTGGGAGGAGGTCAACCTCATCACAAAGGGCGGCAACTACGGCTGGAACATCCGGGAGTCGTTCCACAAGTTCAAGGAGGACGGCCCGGCCAAGGGCGACTGGATCGACCCGGTGATCGAGTACGCGCACCACGCCGGGATCGAGAAGGAATGCAAATTCCCCGGCCACGGCTACGGCGTGAGCATCACCGGCGGCTACGTCTATCGCGGCCGAGCGATTCCCGCGCTGCGGGGCGCGTACGTTTACGGCGACTTCACCACCGGCCTGATTTTTGCCGTCCGCCAAAAGGACGGCAAGGCGACCGAGCACGGCACCATCCATCAGCAGAAAGGCACCGTGTACCAGATCGCCAGTTTCGGCGAGGATGCCGCCGGCGAGATGTACCTGCTGCCGCTGGTGGCCAACCCGGCGACCAAGCGCGACCCGGCGGGGAGCATCCTGCAACTCGTCGCCGAGTAGCTTTGCTCGACGTAGAACTAGCGGAGTTAAGAGATTCATCCGTAATGTCGCAGGTAGTCACAAGAGTAGGGAAGGCCCGGGTGTTGTCGGTGGTCATGGGGGGAGGGCAGGGGTCGCGCCTGTTTCCGCTGACCCGTGACCGCTCCAAGCCGGCCGTGCCACTGGCCGGGAAGTATCGCCTGGTGGACATCCCGATCTCGAACTGCATCAACTCCCGGCTGAACCAGATTTATCTGCTGACCCAGTTCAACTCCGCCTCGCTGCACCGGCATATTTCCCACTCCTACAAGTTCGACCACTTTTCGGGGGGGTTCGTTGACATCCTCGCGGCCGAGCAGACACCGACGAGCGACTCGTGGTATGAGGGCACGGCCGATGCCGTCCGGAAGAACCTGATCCACATCCTGAACAATGACTTTGAGTACGTGCTGATCCTCAGTGGAGACCAGCTTTACCGGATGGACTTTCGCGAAATCATTGCCTCGCACATGGAGAGGGAGGCGGAACTGACCGTGGCCACCATCCCGGTGGGGCGCGAGCTCGCCCCGGGCTTTGGCATCATGCAAAACGACAAGCAGGGCCGGATCAGCCGGTTCGTCGAGAAGCCTGGCACGCCGGAGTTGCTCGATTCACTCAAGCTCCCGGCTGAGCAGCTCGCCGAGCAGGAACTCGAGCCGGGCAGCGATCACTACCTTGCGTCGATGGGGATTTATCTCTTCAACCGGCAGACGCTCATCGAGCTGCTCGAGAACGAGATGACCGACTTCGGGAAACACATCATTCCGCGATCCATCGAGACACACAGGGTGTTCTCCTTCGTTTATCAGGGTTACTGGGAGGACATCGGCACCATCCGCGCCTTCTTCGAGGCCAACCTCGACATGACCGCGACGATGCCGCAGTTCGACTTCTTTCAAATGGAGACGCCGGTTTACACCCATCCGCGATTCCTGCCCGCTTCCAAGATTAACGGGGCCGCCATCGACCAGGCCATCATCTCGGACGGATGCATCATCGATCGCTCGCGCATCAGCCAAAGCCTCATCGGCGTTCGCTGTCTCATCGCTTCGGGGTGCCGCGTGCACCGTTCGATCCTGCTGGGTTCGAACAACTACGAGACGGAAGCATCGAAGGCCGCCAGTGACCGGGATGGCATCCCACGAATCGGGGTGGGGGCAAACACGCGCATCGAGAACACCATCGTCGACAAGAACGCCCGCATCGGTGCCGACTGCATCATCACCCCGGAGGAAAAGCCGGAGCACTTGGATGGCGAAAACTATTTCATCCGCGATGGTATTGTGATCATCCCGAAAAACGCCGTCATCCCGGACGGAACCGTAATCTGAACGGCCAGCGCTTGGCCAAGCGTACGACCAACGCAGCCAAAATTGATACGTGTAAGTATTATTTTATTGCATGGATCATTCCGTCGGTTAGTCTGGCGTCACCTTTTGCCCTTGGGCCCCTGTAGAGCCAATTCTCCTGGCCAAGCGTGACTTTTATTGAGGTTTCAAATGAAAAAGTTATTTTTTTTATGTTTGGGCCTAACCGCCACGGCGGCGACGACGGCACCCGTCGAGGGCTGGCTCCACATGCGTGGGCCACTTCAAACCGGCGTTTCCCTCGAGAAGCGACTGCAGGACAAGATTCAGATCGAGGACGCGCTTTGGACGGTCGATCTGCCCGGGCGCTCCACCCCGACGGTGGCCAACGGCAGGATTTTCATCGTCGGCCATCTCGGCGAGGGTGCTGACTTGCAGGAAGGCGTGTTCTGCCTCGACGCCGACACCGGTGAGAAACTTTGGGAGCACAAGTTCAACGACTTCCTGAGCGACATCATTTACACGCGATACGCCTCCTCGAGCCCGACGATCGATCCCGAGACCGGCAACTTGTTTTATCAGGGCACGCAGGGGCTCTTCGCGTCGTTCACGCCGGACGGCAAAATGCTCTGGCAGCATTCGCTGATGGAGGCGCTTGGCCGGATGACCTTCCCGAACGGCCGCACCGCCACGCCGGTCGTCGATCGCGACCTGGTCATCACGCGTGGCATCATGGCCAACTGGGGCTCGCAGGGGCCGCCGTGGGATCGCTTTTACGGCTTCGACAAAATGACCGGCGAACTGGTCTGGGCGGCCAAGCCGGGAGGGCGGCCCAAAGACAGTTGTTTCTCCTCGCCGGCGCTTGGCTGGCTCGACGGCAAGCGCGTTTTTTACGCCACCACCGGTGACGGGAGCGTCGTCTGCGCCAATGCCCGCACAGGCGAGGCGATCTGGCAGGTGCCGCTCTTCAAGGCCGGCATCAACGCCTCGGTCGTTGTTTACAAGGATGACATCGCCGCAGCGATCTACGGCACGCCATACGAGCCGGGCCAAATGGTCGGCCTGAAGATTCCGCACGTGCAGCCGAAGGACGCCAACCCGGTTGTTATCGAGCGCAAACAGGTCGAGCTTTGGACCGCGAACATATCCACCTCGACCAGCTCGCCGATCCTCGTCGGTGAGACCATCTATGTTGTTGCGGAGAAGGGCGAACTGCACAGCGTCAACATCCGGACTGGCAAAGAGAACTGGAAAATCAAACTCGGCATCGAGCAGCGCAATGCGTCGCCGCTGTACGCTGATGGCAAGATTTACCTGCCGATGCTCGAGAACCCTGCCGGCGAAGGCGGGGCGGAAGCGGGGGGCACCGGCTCGCACGGGGCGTTTTACGTGATCCAGCCGGGCCGCGACGAGGCCAAGGTGTTGTCGCATACGGTGCTCGATGGCAAATGCTTCGCCACGCCGTCGATTTACAACGGCAAGCTGTACGTGCAGACGACCAAGAAACTTTATTGCTTCGGCAAAGCCGGAAAAAGCCGCGGCTTGGCCAAGACGCCCAAGGCCAAGCGCTGGCCCAAGCCGGGCAAGGCCACCCGGCTGCAGATCGTCCCGTCGGAAATCCTGCTGGCGCCTGGCCAAGCGGTCTCCTTCCGGACCCGCAAGCTCGACGCCAACGGCTTCCTCGTCGAGGAGGTGGACGGCTCGACGCTCCAGTGGGAGTCGTACATCCCGCCGACGGCCAAGGTGAAGGCCCGGATGAATGCCACGTTCAATGATCGAGGCCAGATCGTCGCCGACAAAAAAATGATCAGCTCCGCCGGGGCGTTCAAGGCGACGCTTGGCGACCTGACCGGTGTGATCCGCGGCCGCGTGCTACCGGCGCCGCCGATGAGTGAGGATTTCGAGGGCTTCAAGTTGACCGAGGACAGCCTCGTGGACCAAGGCGTGAAGTTCGCCTATCCGCCGCTGCCATGGATCGGTGCCCGGTTCAAGTTCGAGGTGCGCGAGAAGGGCGGCTCGAAGGTGCTGCGTAAGACGATCGACAACAAGCGACTGCAGCGAGCCACGGTATTCATCGGCGAACAAAGCATGAGCAACTACACCATCCAGGCCGATGTGCTGACGGATGGCCGTCGCCGGAAAATGTCCGACGTTGGCATCATCAACCAGCGCTACTACATCGTGCTCAAGGGCAACGAGCAAAAGATCGAGATTAACTCGAACCTCGACCGCATCCGCGTGCCGGAACGCGGCTCGCCGCCGAACTACCGATGGAAGGCCAACACGTGGCACACGCTCAAGGCCCGTATCGACGTGGCCGCCGATGGCTCAGGGATGGTTCGTGCCAAGGCTTGGCCAAGGGGCGAAGCGGAGCCGGAAGGCTGGACGCTCGAGTTCAACCACATCAACGCCCACAAAAGCGGTTCACCCGGGTTGTTCGGGTTTTCCCCGCAGATGTCGGTGTACATCGACAACGTGAAAGTGACACCCAACAATTGACCGGAAATTTTAGTCAGATGATGAAGAACCTCAAAAACATGATTGTGAGCGGCCTAGCTGCCGGCATTTTGGGTAGCACTGCTGTCGAGGCGGCGGACTGGCAGCAGTGGGGCGGCAACACGCTTGGCCGCAACATGTATGCCGCCGGGGCCGCCGGCCTGCCGGACAAGGTTGAGCCGGGCGACTTCAAGCAGGGCACAGAAGACGTGGACTTGTCCACCGCCAAGAACGTCAAGTGGGCGGCCAAGCTTGGTACACAAAGCTACGGCAACCCGACCATCTCCAACGGGAGAATTTTCGTCGGCACCAACAACGACTCAATGCGCGATCCGAAGCATCCCGGCGACCGAAGCATCCTGTTATGCCTCGACGAAAAGAGCGGTGAGTTTCTCTGGCAAATGGTTATCCCCAAGCTCAAATCCGGCAAGGTCAACGACTGGGAGAGCCTCGGCTTGCTCTCGTCGCCGACGGTGGTCGGGAACCGTGTGTATGTTGTCAGCAGCCGCTGCGAAGTGCTCTGCCTCGACGTGGAGGGCTTGGCCAACGGCAACGATGGCCCGTACAGGGACGAGGCCGTTTATGTGCACCTCGACACCGGCAAGCCGCCGGCCAGGCTCGGCCCGAAGGACGGCGACATCATTTGGCGCTACGACATGATGGACGAGCTGGGCGTATTCCCGCACAACGCCTCAAACTGCTCGGTCATCGTGGTGGGCGACATGGTTTACGCCTGCACCTCCAACGGGCAGGACTGGACGCATTCAAACGTGCCGTCACCGTTGTCGCCCAGCTTTATCGCATTGGATGCCAAGACCGGCGAACTTAAGGGCGAGGACGACGCCGGCATCGGCCCGAATATTTATCACGGCCAATGGAGTTCTCCCTCTTACGGTTCGGTGAACGGCCAGGGCCAACTGTTCTTCGGCGGTGGCGACGGCTGGTGCTACGCCTTCAATCCGAAACCAGTTTACGACAAGGAGGAGGATCTGGATTTCCTACGCAAGGTTTGGTGGTACGATGCCAACCCGCTCGAGTACAAAAAGGACAAGGACGGCAAGGAGATCAAATACCCGGCCGCCGAGGGGCCGAGCGAGATCAATGCCACACCGGTATTTTACAACGACCGAGTTTACATCGCGACGGGGCAGGATCCCGAACACGGCGAGGGCGTCGGCCATCTCGTTTGCCTCGACCCCACGAAGAAGGGCGACATCACCAAGAGCGGCGCGATCTGGTCGTACAAGGGCATTAAGCGCAGCATCTCCACCGTGTCAATCGACCCCGGCAACGGGCTGTTGTTCGTCAGTGACTTCTCCGGGTACGTGCATTGCCTCGATGCGGACACCGGCAAGTTGCACTGGGTTTACGACATGAAAGCGCACATGTGGGGCTCGACGCTAGTGGCGGACGGCAAGGTGTACGTCGGCGACGAGGACGGCGATTTTGTAGTGCTGGCTTCCGACAAAAAAATGACGTTGCTGAGCGAGACCTACTTTCCGGCGCCGATCTATTCCACGCCGATCGTGGCCAATGGCGTGCTTTACGTTGCTACCCAATCACACCTTTACGCGCTGCACGATGAGGCCAGGGCAGCCGCCAACAAGGATTTGCCCAAGGCGAAATAGCAACTGATTACGTGATCCCGAATCAACCACCTGAACGAAACAGCGTTTTTTAATTTATGAGCAAACTAATCATTGCAGCGGCGATTCTGCTGGCGTTGCTCCACCAGGATTTTTGGTGGTGGAACGATGTCGAGCCGATCATTTTGGGCATGCCCATCGGACTGGCTTATCATGTACTATTCTCATTGTTGGCGGGAGGGCTGTGGCTGTTGGCCATCCGGTACGCATGGCCTCACAAACTCGAAGAGTGGGCTGAAGGCCAGACCCAGCACAACGTAGACGAGGATTCAAAGACCACGGAGGATTGACGATGGCAATACTCTCTCAAGCAGCACCCGGAGAAACTTCACTGGTCTCCCTATGGGTGCTCATCGTGTATCTGGGTTTTCTGCTGGGCCTGGGTGTAATCAGCGGGAGGCTGTTCCGGGGAACGAGCAAGGATTACTTTGTTGCGAGCCATTCAATCGGGCCGTTCATGTTGTTCATGAGCATCTTCGGCACCACGATGACCGGGTTCGCCTTGGTCGGTTCCTCGGGGAAGGCTTTCGGACTCGGCATCGGTGTCTACGGTCTGATGGCATCGTGGAGTGGGCTCATTCACTCGGCGGTATTCTTCATCATCGGCATCCGGTTGTGGGCCTTTGGAAAGCGCCTTGGCTTTGTCACCCAGATCCAGTTTTTCCGCGAAAGATTTGACTCGAAAGAGCTGGGCTATTTGCTGTTCCCAATTCTGGTTATGCTGGTTATACCCTATCTTTTGGTTGGCGTCATCTCGGCAATGAAGGTTGTCCAGCCAATCACGGCAGGAATGTTTCCCGAAACCTTTCCTCATGCCAGCAAGGCGTTAAGTGGTGGCATTCCGCCTTGGTTGAGCGGCTTGGTTATATGCGGGGTGGTGCTGTTTTATGTGTTCAAGGGCGGGATCCGCAGCGCGGCCTTTGCGCACACTTTTCAGACAATGGTCTTCATGGTCACCGGGCTCATCGCCTTCCTGATGATCTCCAATTCCGACAAGCTGGGAGGCAGCGTCGCCAGCGCCACTGAATTTGTCTCCCAACATGCGGGGGAAAAACTGACTCGCGGCGGCCTTGGGCAGCTGCATTTCTTAACCTACCTTTTCATCCCGCTTAGTGTGGCCATGTTTCCACACCTGTTCCAGCACTGGCTTACGGCCAAGTCTGCCAAGACGTTCAAGTTGACGGTGATTGCGCATCCCATCTGCATTGCCATCGTCTGGGTGCCGTGCGTCCTGATTGGTGTCTGGGCGTCGGGTCTGCATGAGGCGGGAGTCCTGAAAATGCCGCTCCTGCCCGATGGCAGCCCCGCCGAGAACACTGCTCTTGCCATGATGGTCAAGCAACTGGTCAGCAGCGAGTTGCTGTCCGGCCTCTTGATGGCGGGCATTTTGGCGGCCATCATGTCCTCGCTGGATTCCCAGTTCATGTGCCTGGGGACCATGTTCACCAACGATATTGTGGTGTCGATAGCCGGGCCGAACCGGTTCAGCGACCGGCAGTTAGTGTCGATATCTCGCTGGTTCATCGTGGGCATCGTGGTTGTTTCCTACGGGCTGGCCTTGGCGCTGCAGAAGTCCAGTGTGTTTGATCTTGGCATCTGGTGCTTTACCGGTTTTGCCTCGCTGTTTCCTTTAGTGTTCGCCGCGCTTTACTGGAAACGCGTCACCAAGGCGGGGGCTTTTGCCTCCATCCTCACCACTTTGGGAGTCTGGTTGTATTTCTTTTATCAGGACATCATCCTGGAAGTCAGTGGCAAGGCGGAATACCTCGTCGCAGAGATGATGCCGGTGACGTTCATATTCCTCGCCTCGACAGTTTCACTGGTTGCCGTCTCGTTGGCGACGCGGCCCCCGGCCGCCTCGACCGTCGACCGGTTTTTTCCAACAGCGGAATGACCGGAAATCGCGCCTTGAATTTCAACTTTAAGAATCCAAAGAAAAATAATTTCGGCCATGGTTGGTGTGTCTGAATTAGATCAAAGAATTCAGGAGGCAAAGGCACAGCTCGATGAGCATGTGCGCGAAATTGTGCAATGGCATTTTTCGCCGGAAACCGGCTGCCCGTTCTGGCTCGGCTGGGCCCAGGAGGCCGGTTGGAACCCTGCCAAGGAGATCACGTGCTTTGACGACATCATCGCAAAGTTCCCCCACTTTGAGGATGAATGGCTGCGCGATCTGCAACCGGAGGTGTGGGTGCCCAAGGAATTCAAGGGTCAGCCGTTCAACATTTTCGAAACCGGCGGCACCACCGGCATGCCCAAGCAGCGCATAGGCTGGAACGACTACAAGGTAGACTACAGCGAGTTTTCCGATTCGCTGAACGATGAGGAATTTCCGCGCAACCACTACTGGCTGATGGTGGGTCCCACCGGGCCAAGGCGGCTGCGACTTTCTATCGAGCACTTGGCCAACGTGCGCGGCTGTTCCTGCTACTTCGTCGATCTCGACCCGCGCTGGGTCAAGCGGCTTATCAGCGAGAAGCAGTTCGACCAAGCCAAGGCGTACATGGAGCACGTGGTTGACCAGGCCACGACCATCATGAAAAACCGCAGCGTGAGTGCGCTGTTCACGACGCCGAAATTGCTGGAGAGCATCGCCGAGCGTTACGAGAGCGAGGGCAGCAGCCTGTATGACGCGGGCATCCGCGGCGTGTTCTGCGGCGGCACCACGATGGATCCGCAGTACACACGTTTCCTGTGCGAGGAGTTGTTGGAAAACAAAATCGGCTTTGTGCCCACATACGGCAACACGTTGATGGGCTTGGCCAAGCACAAGCCGCTCACGGCCGAGGATAAATATTCCATCACCTATTACGCCCCGCAACCGCGTGCCTTGATGCGGGTTTTGAATCCGGACACCGACGTGCCGGTGGAGTACGACGAATGGGGCCGCGTGGAGTTGACCACGCTGACGAAGGAATTTTTCATGCCGCGTTTCCTTGAGCGAGACGAGGCCATCCGCAGCAAGCCCATCGAGTTGTACCCGTGGGATGGCGTCGCCGAGGTGCGTCCCTTCGGCGCGATGCAGAAGAAAATCGTCGAGGGCGTCTACTAAACCAAGCGACCAAACAACACTTTTTCATGATCAATATTCCTGTTCTGCGCTGGGGCGAAGCGTATGAGAGCCTCGACACCGACGAGGTCTTTCACCACCGCACCGGCGAGGTGTTGGCCAAGGTGGGCCAGGCCAACCCTGGCCTGCTCGCGCGCGACATGCGCAAGGCCAACCGCGCACGCGAGGTGCTGCGGGAGATTCCCATCAAGGATTTGGTGGAGATGATGAAAAGGGCCGGCGACCTCTACCTCAACGCCACGCTGCCACTCGGCGATGGCGAGCAGTCGCCCGACGACTTTGCGCGGCAACAATCCGCCTCCACCGGTTTGCCCGAGCACATGTGCAAGTTCAACATGGAGAAAAATCATTTCGTGTTGAACAACATGGATCAAATCCTCGACGCGCTCACTCGCGGGCTGGACATCGACATTTTGCAGCGTGGCTTTGGCGTGGAAGCGCGCGGTGTGCCGGTGAGTTACCAGGCGCAGTCGCCGGTGCTCGGCATGGTGTTACCCAGCAACTCGCCCGGCGTACACACCCTGTGGATGCCGGTCATCCCGATGCAAATCGGCCTCATCCTCAAGCCCGGCCCGCAGGAGCCGTGGACGCCCTACCGCATGTTCGCCGCCTTCACCGAGGCCGGCGTGCCCAAGGAAGCCATCGGCATTTATCCCGGCGGCGGCGA
>QOAX01000082.1 GCA_003972865.1 Verrucomicrobiota bacterium
TCCTGCCGCTTGCCGCTTTTCCACGCGCCACCGTGGATGAAGAGCAGCGCCGGCACCGGCCTGGTGATTTTCGCCGGCCGGTACAGGTCGAGTTGCAGCGAGTGGCCGCCGGCGTTGCCGTACTCGATGTCCCTCTCCAGCACGACGCCGTCCGGCAGCGGCACATCCCGGTCGATGATCGCCAGTTTCCCGTTGCCGAACGCCGCCATGATTTCCAGCTTCGACTTGTAGCCGGGAGGCGGCTCGGGGGCATCCTGCGACTTGGTTTCCGCGGCGGCAAAAACCGACCCCACGGTCAAGCCGCAGACCAATCCGATCCAACGAAATCGAGTGCTCATCACGGAGGGGTTATACGCGTCATCACCCGAGAAAGTCACGCCTTCTCCGCAACCCGGTTTCAACCGTTCAATTGACGAGCGAACGGCTTGGGGCCAAGCTTGGCCAAGCGCTGTGAACCGTCTGCTCCTCCAGATTTGTCTCTCCGTATTGCTCCCCACCTGGCCAGGCGCACGGGCGCAGGAGATCGAGTGGCCGGCGGCTCCGGAGCGGACGGTTTGGCTGGCGGCCAAGCATGAGGCGTTCGGGGATGGCCAAGCCGCCTCCAGGCCGATCGACGCCTCGACGGCGACGAAGCTTAGCCAGGCACTCGAGCGCTTGACCAGGGAGCAGGGTTACTACGGCGACGGGCTGGTACTGCGCTTTCTGCCGGGCGAATACGAGACGCACGGGATACGGGTGCGCCCCCGCTGGCATGTGGCTGGTGCCGGCATCGGCAGGACGACCATCAGGCTCGTGCCGGGCGCACGGCATCGAAAGATCAAGTCGGCCTATCACAGCGTCATCAGCGGCGGCTGGGGGCCGCAGCGCCTGGCCAGGCGCGACTTTGACAACCTGCGGGTCGCCGACCTGTCGCTCGACTGCAACTGGCGCGGTATGAAGGCGGTGCTCGGGCCGATCCTTAAAAAAACGGCCGGCGTCGATCTGCTGGCCCGGCAGGCGCTGGTCGAGCGGGTGCGGGTGAGTGCCTTTGGGGCGCAGGGCGGCCGGCCGTCGTGGCGTGAGGTGTTCCCGATTCGCGTGATCTCCGGCATGGGCGACGGCTCGGAACTGCCGGGCTATCGCGACTCGATCATCGAGATTCGCCACTGCATCGTCGAAGGTTTCGTTAGGGGGCCAGGCGCCGGGACGGATTGGCCGTACTGCACCGGCATCATGGTCAGCCACCGCGGCGCCGACGCGGCGAATGGAACGCTAAGCGTGCGCGTGCATCACAACGAAATCCGGAATGTCACCAACGGCATTGCGCTGGGCGGGGCGTTTTTGCAGCGAGCGGAATTTTACGAGAACACGGTGACAAACTGCGGCATCGGGTTCAATTTCGACACCGGTGGAAACCGTGGGGTGGTGATCCGCAACAACCGTTTCATCGCCTGTGTTGGCGGCGGGAGCGTGAACGACGGGAAGGCGTTCGATATTCGGGACAACACGTTTCGTTTGATCGCACCGGGCGCTCCGCGTTTTGCGTGGTGGCACAACGGGCTGCGGCTTTGGGATAACACGCGGGGCATCCTGGTGGAGGGCAACCGGTTTGTTTTCGACGGCGAATCGAAGCCGAGCGCGCGGGGCATTTTGCTGCACGGCAAAAATGTCGGGCTGCGGACGTTCAAAGACGAGGCGGGCGACTGGCAGAGTGAAATTGATCCAAACCGCTTTCGCGACAACAGCTACTCCGGCTTGCTGCCGAACCAGGCCGGGCCGCAGAAGCCGGGCCAACCGATGCACCTGGTTGTCGGCGACCGGTCGGTTCACCTGACTGGTGATGGTGTGCCGTTCACGTGGTCGGACGACTGAGTCGGGTCAGTCGCTGGTTGTGCCGTCTGGGAGCGTGGTCTTGTGGAGGATGACACCTTCGTGATCGGCCGGCGAAAAGCCGGTGGCGCCCTGGAGATTGGCTAGCGTTAGGTTCGCTCCGGCCAGGGTTGCATGGTCGAGCTTGACGTTCCGCAAATCGGCTCCGGTGAAATTGCATCCGGCCAGGTTCCGATTCTGCCACTCTACGCCGCGCAAATCCCACCCGTAAAAATCGCGACCGGCCAGCGCTACTTTCGGTGCGCCGTCGATGTACAACTGAATGAGCAGTCGCCGATCGGGCGAGTCGGTTTTCACGGTGCCGTCCGGCAGGGTGGTGCCGTGGTAGATCGTCCCCGGGAAGTGATGCCACGGTGCGATCATCGCGCCGTTAAGCTTTGCGCCGGTGAGGTTGACGTTGCCGAGCACCGCCTCGGCCAGGTTTGCGCCGGTAAGATTGGCGTCGGTGAGGTTCGCGCCGTCGAGCTTGGCCAGTGCCAGGTCGGCGTTGGCCAGGTTTGCGCCGCGCAAGTCAGCACCACGGAGGTTCGCCCCCACCAGGTTGCTCCTGGCCAGGCTGGCTTTTGGCAGGATGACCTGCGAGCGGACGCGAAAATATCGGAGGCCGGCGGAGGCGTTGATGGAGCGCCTGGCGTTGACCGGATTGAGGTGGAGTCCACCTGTTTGCGCTTGGCCAAGTGCCTGCCAATGAATAAGATCGGTCGATGTCTCGAGTTGGGTGTCGGGGATGATTGAGATTGAGCCGGGCTGGGTGATTGAGCCGGCTTCCCACGACAATTCCAGCGGAACAGTCCCCTCGACAGTCAGCCGAATATCGGCCGCCTGGCCAAGCGCTGCGCCGAGCAGCCAAGCGGTGGCGAGCAGCGGTGCCACCGGAAAAACAAATCCCTCCCGGTTTGGCCAGAGAGGGATACGCAAATGTTTTTTTTGCCGGTCAGATGACCTCATGCAGCGGTTGGGCGTTGTTCTCAACCAGGTAGCGCGGACGGCCGTTCAGGTCGTTGACCGTGGTCGCGTTCGGGTCGATGCCAATCGCGTGATAAAGCGTGGCGTGCACCTCGGCGAAGGTCACCGGCCGGTCACTCGCCTCGCCGCCCAAGCGGTCGGTCGCGCCGATGACTTGGCCGTGATTAAGCCCTCCGCAGGCGAGCAAGCCACACGAGACGCGCGGCCAATGGTCGCGACCGGCGTCCTTGTTGATGGTCGGCGTCCGGCCGAACTCGCCCCAGCAAACTACGACGACATCCTTGTCCATGCCGCGCTGGTGCAAGTCCTCGACGAGCGCGGTGAGGCCCTGGTCGAGCATCGGAAAGTCCTGCCGGCCGCGGTTGAAGTTGCCGCCGTGCCAGTCCCATCGGCTGAAGGAGAGCGACACGCATCGGACACCCACCTCGACGAGGCGGCGGGCGAGCAGGAAGTGATCCAGCAACTTGGGCGCGCCGTCGGATTGCAGCTTGGCCGTTCCACGGCCGTAGCGGTCGCGCAACTTCACATCCTCCTTCCCGAGGTCGAGCGCCTCGGCGAGTTTGCCGGAGGTGAGCATGCCGAACGCCTGCTGGTTGTAGGCATCCATGCCCTCAATCAGGCCGGAGTTGTCCACGTCGCGCCGGAGTTGGTCGAAGCTTTGCAGGAGCTTGCGGCGGTCATTCAGCCGCTCGAGCGTGATCCCGTTTAGCGTCATGTCCTCCTTGCCCTCGGCGGAGGGCTTGAAGGCCGCATGCGCCGGGCCGAGGTAGCCGGCCTTGCCGGGGTCGCTCCATTGGATGTGGCCGGTCTTGGGCGAGAGGCCGATGAACGGCGGCATGTCCGGTTTCACGGGACCCTTTAGCTTGGAGAGAATGGAGCCGATGCTGGGCCAGCCGCCGGGAGGCTGGTTGCGGGGCGAGCGGCCGGTCATGCACTGCTCGGCATCGTGCCCGCCGGTGGCGCCGACGATGGAGCGGATGACGGTGAACTTGTCCATCATCCTGGCCATTCGCGGAAACTCCTCGCAGATTTGCAGGCCGGGGACGTTGGTGGAGATTGGCTTGAACTCGCCACGAATCTCGCGGGGTGCGTTCAGTTTCAGGTCGAACATGTCCTGGTGCGGCGGACCGCCCGGCAGGAAAATGTTGATGACCGCCTTGTGAGATGAGCCGATGCCGGCCCGTGCCTCGGCCTCCAGCAGGTTGGCCGTGGTCAGGCCGCCGATGCCCATGGCACCGATCCGGATGAAGTCTCGCCGGGCGATGCCATCGCAAAACCCGCCGCCTTTGCCGCCTACGCTTATTTTTAGCATGCTTGGACTCCTTCGTCATAAGACCTCCGGCACATCCGGAAGCCCATGTTTTCGGAAAAGGTGCCTATTGGTAGAGGTTAGTCAACTAGAAAAGAATTTTTTTTGCACAGAATCAAAGCGAGCATAACGTAATGATGTCGCGTTGAAATGGTTAATCGTTATTAAGCCCATTATGGTCGACACTGATCCACGATGGATTGACCGAACGCAGAGCACTTGGTGTCTGTGGCGCCCTCCATGAGCCATGGTCAGTGAAACTCATCGGGAGCATATCCGGGGTTTCAGTTTAAAATAACTGATTTCGTCTATTTTCCGCAGGCTTTGTGCCGTTCTCGTCATCTAGTGAGGTGGCGGACTCGAAGTTGCTGGACTCGCTCTTCATTCGGAATTTGTAGGTTTTCCAAAACATCCGGGCGTCAAAATTTGCGGACACGATTTCGTCTACCCACGTGTCACTGGCCAATCGTTTTTCGGAAACGGATATGTTAATCGCATTCACTGCTCCGACCAAACCACCCAGGAAAGTGACTGGTTTCTTTAATTTTGCGTCTATTCTGGCGATATGAAACTCTTCCTTATCCACCCACAACTTGGCGTCGAACTGGTTCATGAAGCGGTTAACGATTTTGCTCTTGAGTTTGTGGTCTGTGTTTGGCCGCAGTTGAATGACGTAGGCCGGGCGAGCATTGACTGATTCCACGCCTACCAGGATGGGTATGAATTTTTCCTGGTACAATTCCACGTTCTTCGTGACCAGGTTTTCACTTGTATTGGTGCCGCCTGCTTTTTTACGCGCCAAGTATCGGCGTTGTCGTTCACGGTTCCTGGCTTGTTCACGGGCGACCTGCCGGTGGCTTGCCGGCTTGCCATCCACGCTGATCAGTTCCTGCTCACGTCTGTCGGTGTATGCGCGGTAGGTCTTGGTGTAGCTCTTTCGAATCTTTCCCTTTGAGCCAAGATCTTTGATGGTGGCTTGTCGTAAAAAAGAAAATACGGTTTTGCCCATGCCGTTGCGCTTTGCTGCTTCACGGGCCTTTTCTATGATTTGCCGTGCCGTCCACTCGGGCCGATCGGCCTTGAGCTTGTCTTCAGCGGTGTTTGCGGTTTGGCCGAGAATGAGGACGGCAACCAAAAGTCGACCCAGGGTCAAACCTTGGTAGCGGGCTGCATGGCCAAACCGTGAACTCTTCCATTTCATTCGCAAAACCTCCCCAAGATACACCTTGGTAAGCAGCAAGGTTACGTCTAACTCGTGTCGCTGTTATTGAACCCGATGTCGCGGTTGAAGGGGCTGGGCTTGTCATAGCCCTCGACGTCCGGGAAATGCATCACGGTGGCGATCGCGCCCCACGGGAGCATCGCCGAGGCATCGACCTTCTGCATCGACTCGGGAATCCACAGGCCGGACTCCTCGCCCACGCGCACCGGCAGCTCGAAGTCGCGGAATTGCACCCACAGGCCGGTCTCGTCATAGCCTAGCACCTTGGCAAAAAACTTCTCCTGCGAGATACCGACCGGCTCGAGGATTTCCGGGGTCTTCAGCACCACCAGCACCACGTCGTTGACGGCGTGCGCGATGGTCATCATCATTTTGTCACTCATGGCTGTCTGGCTGCGAACAGCGGCAACCGTAGCCACGCCACCCTCCCGTCGCAATGCAAACCTTGGCCAAGCGGAGGCTTTCTGACTATAACGCCCGCGTGCCGACAGCCGCCGAGGCCTCCTCACTCATCGCCGCCGCCGCCGGGCTGCGCGATGCCGCCAACCGACTGAGCTTCGCGCCGCCGGTGGAGTACGTGTACAACCCGCTCGACTACGCATGGGCGGCGCACGAGCAGTTTCTCACCCGCTACGGCGGCGGGGCCAAGCGCGCGGTGTTCCTCGGCATGAACCCCGGGCCGTTTGGCATGGCGCAGGTCGGCGTGCCGTTCGGCGAAGTGGCGGCCGTTCGGGACTGGCTGCGCATCGACGTTCCGATCGGCAAGCCGGCTAACGAGCATCCCAAGCGCCCCGTGCTGGGGCTCGACTGCCCGCGCAGCGAGGTGAGTGGCCGGCGGTTTTGGGGATTCTTCGCCGAGAAATTTGGCCAACCGGAGGCCTTCTTCGCCGGGCACTTCGTCGTGAACTATTGCCCGTTGGCTTTCCTCGAGGACAGCGGCCGAAACCGCACGCCGGACAAGCTGCCCGCCGGCGAGGCCAAGCCGCTTGAGGAAATCTGCAACGCGCACTTGGCCAGGGTGGTGGCGATTTTGCAGCCGGAATGGCTCGTGGCCGTCGGCGGGTTCGCCGAGAAAAAAGCCGAGGAGGTGCTTGGCCAAGCGGACGTGAAAATTGGCCGCGTGCTGCACCCCAGCCCGGCCAGCCCCGCCGCCAACCGGGGCTGGGCCGAACAGGCGGAAAAGCAACTCATGGAGCAGGGAATCTGGAGGTGAAGTTTTTGGGTTGAACCGAGGGCCGCCAACTCGGCTGAAAAATTGAAACTTGAAACTTGAAACTCAAAAAACGTACATTGCCCGCGCTTATGTTTGAGGACATTGAGGAACAGTTGAAAGCCGCCGCGGAACGGGTCGTTCATCTACGGAGGTATCTTTGACGTTCCCAAGGCACAAAACCGCTTGACTGAAATCGAGGGGGAAATGTCCCAGGATAATTTTTGGGACAACCGCAACTACGCCCAAAAATTGGTGGACGAGTCGTCGTCGATCAAGCGCCGCATCGAGCCGTTGCTCAAGGCCGAGACGCAGCTCGCCGACATGCAGACGATGCTCGAACTGGCCGACGGCGAGGACGAAGCCACCCAAAAAGACGTTCAGTCCGAACTGGCCGCCGACTTGGCCAGGTTCACCGGGCAACTCGAGGCACTCGAGCTGGAGCTGATGCTCGACGGGCCGCACGACCGCAGCAACTGCATCCTCTCCATCAACGCCGGCGCCGGCGGCACCGAGTCGTGCGACTGGGCCAACATGCTCCTGCGCATGTACCAGCGTTGGGGCGAGGAGCGCGGCTGGCAGGTCGAGGTCAGCGAACTGCTTACGGGCGAAGTCGCCGGCATCAAGAGCGCCACGCTGCTCATTACCGGCGAGAACGCCTACGGCTTTTGCAAGGCCGAGCGGGGCGTGCACCGGCTCGTGCGCATCTCGCCGTTTGATTCGAACAAGCGCCGGCACACCAGTTTCGCCAGCGTTGATGTCATCGCCGAGATCGAGGAGAACGAGCAGGAGGAACTGCCTCCGGCTGAGTTCGAGGTGGGCACATTTCGCTCCGGCGGCAAGGGCGGGCAAAACGTCAACAAGGTGGAGACGGCGGTGCGCATCCGGCACATTCCGACCGGGCTTGTTGTGGCCTGCCAAAACCAGCGTTCGCAGCACCAAAACCGTGCCACCGCCATGAACATCCTCATGGCCAAGATCAGTGCGCGGCGCGAGGATGAACAGAAGTCCGAGCTGGAGAAATTCTACGGCGAAAAGGGGAGCATCTCGTGGGGGAACCAGATTCGCAGCTACGTCTTCCAGCCGTACCGCATGGTGAAGGACCTGCGCACCAACGTGCAGTTGAGCGATGTGCAGGCTGTGATGAACGGCAACCTAGATCCGTTCGTCAACGGCTGGCTGCGCGCCGGCTGCCCGACCGAAAAGGCCGCAGCGGATGACGGTGATTCGTGATCCTGCGGCTTGGATGGTTACATTTCGGAGGCCGCCCCGATGATGAACATGATCAGTTGGAATCCGCAGCCGACGGCAGTCAATATCACGCCAATCATCCCGCAAATCTTGCCAGCGTTGGTGATCCCCCGGCCGGCTGGATCCATCATCCCAGCGTCGATCTTCTTCAAGTCACCATTTCCAATGATCCAAGCGGCTATGCCGAACGGAAAACAACATGCGATACTCAATATTCCAAATGTGAGAACCATGGCCCCTTGATGGGGTGCATAATGTTTGACGTCCGCCTGGGGTGAGGGAGTGGATGAGGGTGGCGCTGAACTTGAAGGGGAAAGCAGAGCCATCAATTCCGGGTAATCGCTCAGTGGTCGCCACTCTTCCGAATCAACCGCGCGCACCATGGAGCCCTGGTTCATTCGCCCCTGCTGAAGCCAGGCGTGAATCTCCCCTTCGCCAATCGGACCGTACTCGTTTTCGTCCGATGCCTTGAAGTAATATTGCATGACTACAATTCCTTGTTGTGGCGGCAAATAACCCAAAAAACATTTGCAACCATGACAACATCCCGATCAAACGGTCGGCTGGGATAAGCCACCGCCACTTCTAAAAATTGGTTCAGGAAAAACCTAAAACCGGATCAACCGTTAAGTGCCGCAAGCCCTCCTCCAAGGATCACTATAAAAAGGACTATGGCCAAACTGACTGCCGTAATGATACAGCAAATCATACCACAGATCATTCCAGCTTTGGTCGTACCTTCCCCTTCGGGATCCATCATGCCGTCTTTGATCTTTGCCAAGTCACCTTTACCCATAATCCAGGCTGGAATGCCCGTGAAAAAGCCGCATAAAACCAGGCTTAGAATGCCCAGTACTAGGATCAGGGTGCCGCGATGAGGTTCCAAACCGCCTGGGGCGGTTCCATGAGTGGTGGGGGGTACGTCATTCATTGTTCGGTGTAGGTTGTAAGACAGGCCTGCGAATACCTAATGATTCAGACTCAGTCAACACTGATCTTGGCTCCGGTTCGGCTGGAACACTGCGCGCCGATCGGGCAGGCTCCCCGGCCGCTGACCAATGGAAAAGACACTGTTCGAGAAAATCTGCGACAAGGAAATCCCGGCGGACATCGTTTACGAGGACGACCAAGTGTTGGCCTTCCGGGACATCAACCCCAAGGCGCCGACTCATGTGTTGGTGATCCCGCGAAAGCCGATCCCGCGCATCAACGAGGCCCAACCGGAGGATCAGCCGCTGCTGGGCCATTTGCTGCTCAAGGCGGCCGAGGTGGCGCGTTCGCTTGGCCTGGGGGAGGGCGGGTATCGGCTTGTACTGAACAACGGCACGGACGCAGGTGAGACTGTGCCGCACTTGCACTGTCATATACTGGGTGGACGCAAGATGGAGTGGCCACCGGGCTAAATCTTGGCCAAACTGCGACTTTGTCTGCCCACAAAAAAACGCCCCTAGCCAAGTTGGCTGGGGCGTGCTGAAAAACTGGGCGGGCCGATCAGGTCTTCTTCTTGTCGGTAGCTTTACCTTTTCCCTTTTTGGGGGCATCAGCGATCTTACTGGCAACTAGCAAGCGTTTCTTGCCTTTGCCTTCGAACTTGCCGGTCACCGCAACGGCGATCTTGTCGCCACTGCAGATCCTTTTGTGAAACGCCTTGGTGACGGCGTCGTTCTTGAGCAGGGCGATACGCGTGACTTCCTTGCCCTCCTTATTCTTCCGCTTGATTTCCAATGCGGCCTGGCAGGCGTCGGTTTTCTTGAGCACGCACTTGGCGCACATGATGGTGCCCTTGACGATGCGCTCCTTGGCCGCTTTATTGGTCTTGGCTGCACTTGGGTCAGCTTTTTTCTCTTCCGCAGATGCGGAGAACATCGCCATCGAGATGGCGACCGTGGTGAGGATTAATTTAAACGATTTCATTGTGTTCTGCCTTTTGGCTTTGGTTTCTGACAAACCGTACCGTTGGTCTATTCAAACATTAACCGGCAAAAGTTTCACTTTTTTTCAGCTTTTTTTTTGCCAATAGCCGCATCGAAGCGCTTTTTGAGGTTGTCTAACTCCTTGATTAGCTTGGAGTTGGATTGTTTCAGGCTGGTAAGTTCTCGGCGGAGGTTTTTGAAATCGTCAACCGGCTTGCGTCCAGCGCGCAGTTTCTCGACCGCCTGTTCGGCGGCTTTGCGGGCGGGGTCATCCTCGGCCGCGCCGGTGAACTTATCCAGCACGGCAATGGCCCGGGGATCGCCCAGTTGGCCAAGCGCGTCGATGGAAGCCAAGGCGACTCGGCGCTTGGGATTGTTCACGTGGCCGATGAGGAACTCACGGATGCCGGCCCTGTTTTTTTGGTTTCGTGCCAGGTAGCCAAGCGCGCGCAGGCCTGAGGCATAGCCGTTGGTGGTGAATTTCTCACCGTCGTTCTCCAGCGCGGCGCGGACCTTGGCGATGTTTGCGGGGATGTCCTGTTTGCGGAGCGCACTCACGGCGGCGTCGGCGAGTTGGTGTCGGAACGACTCGGAATCAAGCGCCTGGTTGATCAGCTTGCGCGCCTCCTTGTCGTTGTGGCCGGTCAGCCCGTTGATGATTCGCGCGCGGATGGCCGGGTTCTTCTCCTTGGCTAGGCTCTGCTTGAGCGCGGCCAAGGCCTCCGGTTTGTATTGGCTGGCGATGTCAGAGATGACCTGTCGCCGAACCTTGGCGTTGGGTTGATCGGTGGAAGCGATCAGCGCGGAAAAGGCGTCGTCGCTGCTGATACCACGCAGCGCACGCGAAGCGGCAATTCGCACGCCGTAGAACGGATCGTTCTGCAGGGCGTGCTTCAGTTTCTCGCGGGTGGTTTTGTCCTTACGCTTGGCCAAGAGCTCGACAGCCTGTAGGCGGCCAAGCGCGTCGCTATCATCAGCCAACTGCGCATGGAGCAACGCCGTCGAAGGCGTGAAGCTGAGCTTGGCCAGGAGCGTCACGTCGGGGTCGATGCGCACGATTGACGGTGCCTTGGCCAAGCGGAAGTAAAAGTCCTCCGCCGTCTTGGTGATGTGCAGCGAGCGATCGAGCGCCTGGCCATCGACGGTGAAACGCACCGGTAACCGCACATGGAAGAGAAGCACGTTGGCATCGACTTTCTGTTCCTGCTTCACGCTGAGCTTGGCGAGCTTGGTTTTCTCGTCCCACGCGTAGCTGATTTTCAGCTCGGGATGGTGCGCGTGGAAGACGTACTGGTCGAAGAACCGGTCGAATGAATTGCCGGAGATTTCCTCGATAATCGAGCGCAAATCCTCGGTGACGACATTGCCGTGCTTGTGCCGCTCGAGGTAGGTCTTCACACATTTACGGAATAGCTCCGGGCCAAGCTGCGAGCGCAGCATATGCAGCACCCAGCTTCCCTTGGAATAGGACATAAATCCGTATTTCCGGAACATTTCCTTGGGGGTGTTGTATTTGCGGTTGACCATCGCGGTGGTGTCGCCGCTGCGGCCGGTGAGGCTCTTTCGGTCGCGGTAAAGGCCGTAGCGCATCTCGTCGATGCCGTCCTTGTGGCCGGCGAACAGGTGCGTGTAATACGTGGCAAATCCCTCGTTGAGCCAGAGTTGGCTCCAGTCCTTGCAGGTGACGAGGTCGCCGAACCATTGGTGCGCCAACTCGTGAGCCATCAGCCCCTGGCTGCTGCGGATGTTTTCCGTCTCATTGCTGAACAGCGTCGAGGCGTTGAGCGTGGTTTGACTGGTGTTTTCCATGCCGCCCCAGTTGAAGTCCTGCACGCAAACCTGGTCGTACTTCGCCCACGGATACGGCACGCCGATTTCCTTTTCAAAAAACTCCATGCACGCCTTCGTGTCGCGGAACGAGTTGGCGGCGTTGGCGAAGTCGGACGGCGCGGTCCAGAACGACATCGACAGGTCGCCGTGCTTCTCCTCGATGCGCTTGAAATGTCCGGCGACAAGCGTGATGAGGTAGTTGACGTGCGGCTTGTCCTGACTCCACTTGACGACGCGCAGGCCAGAGTCGGCATCGACGGCATCGCTGACTTTCCGGCCATTGGACAGAACAACCATCGCCTCGGGCACGCGGCAGGTCATGGTGGAGGTGAAAAACTCGTTGGGCGCGTCAAAGCACGGGAACCAGTGCCGCGCCTCGATCGATTCG
>QOAX01000028.1 GCA_003972865.1 Verrucomicrobiota bacterium
GGGTTTGAAAGGCGATGAAATCGCTCCCGGCGCTTTTTTAAATCCCTCGTGTCTACCAATTCCACCACACCGGCGTCGTTAATGAACTTTGGTTGGCGGCTGCCGACTCGCGGCGGGGCGATTGTACCCGGCGGCGAAGCGTTCGCAAGCGCCCGCTTGGCCCAGCGGGGCCGTCAGTCGCGGGCGGAGGTGCGCTCGGCCATCCAGAGGATGTCGCGGTTGGCGGCTTTTTTGCCGCGATTGAGCGTGCGCCAGTTCATCGAGTCGCCGTTTTGCAGCGTGGTGGGCTCGACCCATTTGTGGTTCTCGGCGTGGCCGTCGATGAACGAGAGGCTCAGCGCCCCGTTGTGGAACGCCGCCGGGAAATCAATCCAGCCTACGCTCGCCGTGGCCTGAGGCGTGTCCGGCATTCGGAAACCAAAGCCGCCGTCGTTGATGGTGGCGGGGTGCTCGGTGGTGAACACCCAGATCTGCGACGGCCCCGGCCGGTTGCAGTCGGAGTCCTTCGCGTAAACGCGCCACTTGCCGCCGGGATTCGTCAGCGACCCGCCCTGCATCGCGGCGTCGAGCCAGTAGCCCTTCGTCGGGTGCACGCCGTCATGCCACGTGCCCACCGCCTGGCTGGCCGCCACGCTACGTATGCGCGGCACCACCCCGGCCGGTGAGTCCTTCGTCCGGGGCTTCTTCACCGTGCTCCGGTCGGCCGGGCACTTGTAGATGCCGATGCTCTGCGTGTACGGGCCGAGCACCGCCATCCTCGGGTCGAGCAGCGTCTGCGGATCCCAGTTGTTGCGGTTGTTGCCGTCGAAATTCACGCTGCCGCGCACCCAGTCCATGTTGCCCCAGCCGTAGGCGTTGATGAAGTAGCGCCCGTCGTTGTCGTCGGCGTACAGGGTGAAGGCCAGCTGGAGCTGCTTCATGTTGTTCAGGCAGAAGGTGATCTGCGCCTTGCTCTTGGCCTTGGCCAGCGCCGGCAACAGCAGCCCCGCCAAAATGGCGATGATGGCGATCACCACCAGCAGTTCGATCAGCGTAAACGCCCGGCTTGGTCTTGTGTCCATTGGGTTCGATTCTACAACCGTTTTGCCGCCATGTCTGCCAATTAAAGTTCCACGGTCACGCTCGCCGTGGCGGGGTCGGCGCGTTGGTCGAGCGACATTCTACCGAACTAAAAAATGTTCGCAAGCCACGCTTGGCCAAGCCGGTTTGGGGCGGCAGTATCTGTGGCCGCAACACTTTGCTGAACTATGCTTCCGGGAATTAAACAGTTTGATTTGAGTGGGAAAGTCGCCGTGATCACCGGCGGCTCGAAAGGCTTGGGCGAGGCGATGGCTGCCGGCTTGGCCAGTGCGGGCGCGAACCTCATGCTGGTCAGTCGAAATGACGCTGAAGCCAAGGCCGTGGCAGCCAAACTCGCCAAGGAATACGACTGCAAGGCGATCGGTTTTGCCGCGGATGTTTCCAAGCAAGCCGACATGGAGGCGATGGCAGCAGAGGCAATCGATGCCCTTGGTCAAGTGGACATTCTCATCAACAGCGCCGGCATCAACACGCGCGGCTCAATTGATGAATTGTCTTACGAACAGTTCTCGGAAGTGCAGCGGATCAATGTGGACGGCATTTGGCTGGCCTGCCGCGCGGTGTTGCCGCATATGAAGCAGCGGCAATACGGACGCATCGTCAACATGGCCAGCGCGCTTGGCTTGGTTGCGATTCCAAATCGCACTCCGTATGTAACGAGCAAAGGAGGCGTGGTGCAGTTGACGCGGGCATTGGCACTGGAACTGGCCGGCAGCGGGATCACGGTGAATGCGATTTGTCCCGGCCCGTTCCTTACGCCGATGAACGTCCCGATCGCGGACACGGAGGAAGGCAAAAAGTTTATCGTTGGCGCAACGGCGCTCAAACGCTGGGGTGACCTGAAGGAAATTCAAGGCGCAGCGATTTATTTGGCGAGCGACGCCTCCAGCTATACCACCGGTGCCATGCTCAGCGTGGACGGCGGCTGGACGGCTCAGTAGGTCTCAGAAAAAAAGGAGCCGCACTCCGGCAACGACCGAAAAGCCGTAGAGCAAAAACTCAAATAGTTTTTGCGGGATGAGCTGAATGATTTTTCGTCCAATAAAAATGCCTGCGAAGATGCCGGGCAAAACGAGGAGACTGATCTTGAGCGAATTGGCATCGATCAGATCGAGACTGGCCACAAGTGGCAGCTTGATGACGTTCACCAAAAGGAAACATCGGGCACCCACTCCGAGAAACGTTTCCTTGGTCATTTTTTCCACCAGGGCATAGATTGAAAAAACCGGGCCCGCGGCGTTCGCCATGATGGTCGAGGTGCCGATCATCATGCCGCTGCTCCAAGTGAACCCAGATGACTTCGGCAGCTTGACCAACGCTTGGCCAAGCCGGAGCCGAACCAAATGCAGGGCGAACATCAGCAGGATAATCAGCCCGATCGCCTTTCGGGCGGTGGCTTCCTCGATATAGTCCAACAAAAAATAACCGGCGGCCAAACCGACAAAGATCGGTGGCAATAGGGGCAGCACTTCCTTCCACGAGGAGTATTTGCGGAACAGCGGATAGACGGTCAGATCACAAGCAACTAGGAGCGGAACAATGATGCCAACCGATGGCTTGGCCCCGAACAGCTCAGCCAGAATCAGCACGTTGACCATGGCCAAGCCGGGGAAACCGGTCTTAGAAAACCCGAGGCAAAACGCACCTAACAGTGCGATCAGCCAAGTGGTCACAGAAATGTCGCCGAGCAAATCCAAGCGTTGGCCTCGGCGTGATCAGAGTTTGAGTGTCACGCTCGCAGTAGCGACTGAGGCCGGATCAGCGCGTTGATGGAGGGATTTGATAATCTCGCGAGCAGATCGTTTCACCGTTCCGTTGAACTTCTCCTCACCGTTAACGGTGATTGTCACCGGCTTGTCGAGATCCAGTAATTGATCCGAAAAACGTACGATCAAGCGTGGGGTTTTTTCGGCGGTAATGTTGATCGCTTGGCCGTCAACTTCCGCCGTCATGCGCTGCCCCTTGGCCAAGTGCTTCTCCGGAATCTGAAGCCAATAAAACCGCGAGGTGATGCCCTTGGCTTGGCGCCAAATAATTTTCCTCGGCCACGGGTTGCGCGTGAACTTGGCCATCCACTGCAGCGACTCGGCGTCCTTGCCTTTCATCCAGTGCCCCATCTCGGGATAAATGCGCACCCTGTTCTCGTAGCCCTCGGGATCGGCCTTGCGCAAATCGGCCAGCAGTCCCTTCCATTTCCCAGCAACTTCATTTCGATTGTATGCCCCATCCTTGCCGCCCATGAAAAGGCCAAAGCCTATGTTGCGCAGGTTGTCCGGCTTGGCATCGTTCGGATGCCCGGCCATCATCGAGGCCGCCGCCCAGCGATCCGCCATTCGCGGCGCAAGTTGGTAGACGCCATCACCACCGGCCGAGTAGCCCATCAGATAAACACGGTTCGGGTTTACACCGCGAGTCGCCACGTAATTCTCGATCAAGCGATCAAACAAGCCGTCGATGTGAGACTGGTGCCAGAGGTTCCAGGTGTCGGTCGGCGCACGCGGTGCGATGTAAATTCCCTCCGCCGGTTGGTAGAGCTTAATCTGGTTTTTCCACTGGCTGTCGTTCACGCGGGTCGGCGCACCACCGCCACCGTGCATCGAGATCCACAGCGAACGCTCCCCGTCCGGCGCAGTGCCGAACACCTTTTCGAGATAACGCAGTTTCTTGTCCCCCAATTGGATGGACTTGGCCTCGATCTCGGCGGCACGCTGCTTGGCCAAGCGCTTGCAGTGATCAGCCCAAAGCATCTCAAGCGCCTTTTGGGCGTCGGCCTTGGAGAGGTCGCCCTTGACCCAATCGCCGGGGAGCGTGCCGGGGCGCACCTTGGCCGGGACGGCAAGCCAAGCGGTCACGGCGGCGAGTTGCGACGACTCGATCGCCGCTTGTCCGGGGAGTTCGTCCCACTGGACATCGACCGTCACGCCGCCGTCCTTGGCACGCCGAATGGGAATCTGCTTCACCTCGCCGCCCTTGGTGAAACGCAGCCAAAGCGGCGTGTTCGGATTACAGGTAAAGCCAGTGATATCGTTCAGATCAGCCCGACCGGCCTTGGTTTTGCGCGAGGCAAGCACCTGGTTTTTTGCGTCCAGCAACTCGGCCTGCACCTCGATTCGTTTGCCGCCCCGCTCGTGCACGCGCACGAACAAATCGTCCCCGGTGTTTTCACGGCTGCTCCCGACGGTGTACCGATCGGTGACGTTGAAGGCGTTGACCTGTTTGGCGTCGATATCCCAAACCATCGGAAAGCGCGTGCCGGTTTTTTTCCACGATGTCGCATAGATCGAGTTCTGCCAGTTGGACTTGTCGGCCTTCGCTGCAGCACCGACAAACCAGCCCCGATTCAACCCGGCGGCGTTGTATTCGTCTGATCCAGTGAAGTGCCAGTCGCCGTCCCAGATCTCCGACCACGTGTGATTGCCGCGATTGTTCGTCCACAGCGGCGTTCCAGCGACGCGCGATGCGATACCCACCGAGCGACAGGCATCGACGAGAATGATCGACAAGCCGGTGCAGGTCGCCCTGCCCTGCGCGATCGACTCAGCCGGACTTTGGTTCGGCTGTTTTCGGCCGGTGTTGTAGTGGACGTTGATGAGGTTAAAGATCTTGCTGTTGAGCGCCTGCACCGCCTCGGTGGCGGTCGACGCCTTGGCCACGATGTCGCGGCATTTCTTGTAAAAGTCCGGCCGCCAACGCTCACGCGTCTCGTCGAGGCTGGCGTACGGGAGCACCTCGTTAAAAAAAAGCGCCTCGGGCAATTGAGCACACCAAGGGAACTCCTTGCGCGCCTTCATCGCCAGGTCGAGGTTCTCGGTGAGAAACTCGCGATCGAGCGACGAGAGGTCGCCCGGCGGCATGCCCTCGACAAGAAACTCGGCGGCACGTTGGCCAAGGTCGCCGTGCGTTTTTTTGGCTGTGGAAATGAATGCCTCGAGTTCGGCGCGATTGTCACCGGCCTTGGCCAGGGCGGCTTCCAACACCTCGCCCGCTTGGCCAAGCGCAACGGTACCCGCCAACAGGCTGGCGGCAAAAAAAAGTTTCATCCGTGTCAGAAACTGTGTCGGCATGAACGGGAGCTTACCCGCCTTCCTGGGCAAGATCAACGGTTGGGAGAGTCGATGACCGGCGGCGTGGGCGCGGTTGCGGGCGAAGGAAGCGGCCGCGCATAGCGGATGCCGTATTCACCGGAGACAGCACGGCGGAAGTTGCCCTGCAAACTGGTGAGCGGCCAGACGATGAAGATGATGTCGGTGATCAGCCAGATGAACTGCCCCATCCAGCAGAGCAACACCGACCCAATGGTCGGCAGCAGGTACACAAACCCGAACGTTTTCCAAAATGCCGCCGAGTAGCTGTTGCTGCGGAGCGCAAACCAGCAGCCCGAGTAGTACAATGCAAAAAGATCTCCAAAGAACACCACGGCAATCAGGCCGCTCATCAATCCCATGATCGAAACGCCAAATAGAGCGTCATCAAAAATCCAGCCCGTCATGAGCATGCTCAACAAAGCCGCCACGATGGGCAGTGATGCCAACACGATCACTGGCCACATCCAAAACCGCACCATCGCGATGAAGTGGCCGCGCCGGAACTGCCGCTCATCCACCGGTGTCACGAGAATCTGCTCAAGCGCGCCGCTGGCCTTTGCCTCGTAGATGGTCGTCACCGCGTGGCGTGCCACCTCGAGCCGAATCCAAAACGATCCCACCCAAACCAACAGGGCCATAAATATCCACACGTCATCAATTCCGACGCCAGCCAAGGCCATGAGGCCCAGCAACGCCAATCCACCTGTGATCATCAAAGCCACCAGCAACCGCCGGGAGGTCCTGAAGGAGCGCATGCGCCAAACCAGCCAACCGGCCGGGTTGGCGTCCAGCATCGCCGACTGCCTGTCGGCGCTTGGCTGCAAACTGTCGCCGTCCGTTCGCTTGGCCAAGTTGGGAACCTGTGGTCTTAACTTGGTCTCGCGCCAGCGGTGCGGAATGATCCAAGAGGCCAAGGCGAGCAGCGCCCCCGAGACGGCCAAGCCGCTGCCCAGCCAAGCCCAGTGCCCGCTGAAACCAGCCGCGGGCGTCCCTATCACCGAGGCGGAGGCGTTGTCCATGGCGAATCCGGGGCTGACGAAATACAGGGCGCTCGCAGTGCCACCCAACCACTTGTAAATCAGCGGCATCATCGTCACGCTGAGCAGAGAGAAGAACGTCCAGAAAACCGCCCGGCCGCTGCTCCAACTGAGCGCCGAGAAAAACATCCCCATCGAGAGCGAAAAAATGAGGATGTTCAGCAGCGCGCCCGCCGTCCGCCAGAACTGATCGTTCGTCACGCCACCCATCAGCAGCGGCAGCGCCAGTACCGGGAGCACCGCCAGCACACCGTAAAACGACTTGAGCGATGCGGTGATCATCTTGCCCAGCACCACATCGTACCCGCGCAGGTCAGTCAGAAACAGCAGGCCAAGCGTGCCGTCGCTTTTCTCGCGCGTGAGCGTGTCGGAGGTCGTCCACAGACCGGCCAGCAAACAGTAGGCGAAACAGGCCCAGGCGAGGATGGCGAAGAAAATGTCGCCTTTCATCATGCCGCCCTCCAAATACGCGACTCCCAGCCAGAGACCCCCGAAGCACACCGCCACGATGGCGATGATCCAGCGCGACAACCACGAGCCAAGTTTGCGGGAGGCAATCCCGAGTTCGCGCTCGACGATGGGCAGGCTGGTCATGTCACGGATTCATTTTCAGGCACCGGCGGCGCGGGCAACCAATTGACGAAAGTTGATTTTCAAATTGTTCATGGCACGCATCCCCCAAAAAAGATTGTTGCCAAGGCAAACAAAAAACCAGAGTCCCCAAGCGAATTCTTCATTGAACCAGCCAGGCTGTCTTGGAATCAATAACTGACCAATGGCAACGATTAAAAAAACAACGCCCAAAAAAATGATCCATGGCAGGAACAGGATACGCAAAGCCACGCCACTCGCGCTGAAGGATGGTTTGCGGGAAGTCAAACTGAGTTGCATGCCGACAAAATGCATTGCCCAGATATCTGCCACCAGTATAGCCAAACCGACGAAGTAGTAGGGCCAAGTGTCCCCATCCGAGCCAAACATCATGAACGGAACGGTGGCCAGCACAAGGCCAAGCGGTAAGCCGAACTGCCACAAAAGTCGCCGCGCCTGGCCAAGTGAGAAATCGCTAAAGTTCAACGGGGTTGCCAGCAGCAACTCCAGTGCTCCCTCCTGACGATCCTCACGAAACCGATCACACACCGCTGAGACGATCCAACATTTGAAACAGGCAAACGTGCACCATAGCGTGATGAGGTGCACCTCCTCACCCAGCCACCATCTGCCATTTTCCAGCAATCCCCACAACCACAACATAAACCCGGCAAACAAAGCCGCCCAAACGAGCAAGGGCCGCCATCGCCATCGCGCTCCCAGCCAAAAAGCCGGGTTATCGTCGAGCAGCTTGGTTCGGCGTGAAATCGCCTCGGCCGGGCGCAGCTTGGCGATAGCGCTTGGCTTCGCCTCGCGGTCCTGCCAGGCGCGCGGCGTCCGCCAAACCGAAAACCCAAGCGACACTACGCCAACGCCAAGTGCTGTCGCCAGTGACTGATAAAAAAAATGGGAGTTTCCAGAGAAGTTACCACTGAATGCGAGCGGGAACATAGCCCCCGAACT
Organism: Verrucomicrobiota bacterium; assembly: GCA_003972865.1. Classification (GTDB taxonomy): domain Bacteria; phylum Verrucomicrobiota; class Verrucomicrobiia; order Limisphaerales; family UBA1096; genus UBA1096. Next base: position 7,757 of record QOAX01000028.1, read on the forward strand.
GAAACAGACCAAAAACTGAGACTCTGAACTGTTGATGTGGTTATACGCATCCAACACGATGCTGATGATCGGCAACCCGAAGTTGAGCAGGAGGATGACGAGAAACGTCATACCGATCGCCGCCCGGGTCACCTTGAACTGCGCCGAGCAGGCCATGCCCACCGAGAGCGACATGAACAGCGTCGCAAACAACACCCCGACCATCCGGCCCACCTCCGCCGGATCCACGCCGCCCATCAGCAGCGGCACCATCATCACCGGCGCAACCGCCATCAGGCCAAACACCGCCTGCAACGAACAGGCACTCATTTTGCCCAGCACCACGTCGAGCCCGCGCAGGTTCGTGAGGAACAGCAGACCGAGCGTGCCGTTGCGCTTCTCCTCGCTGAGCGTGTCAGCCGTCAACTGTACGCCGGCCAGGTTGCAGAAGAAAAAGGCAAAGCCGGCAATCACGCCGAAAATGATCGAGCTGAATTGATGCGGTGGCGTGTTATCCATCCGCATGACAATGAACATCCACGCAAGAACCACAATGGCAGTGAGCGCCGTAACAAAGCGGATGATCTGGGTTTCCCGCCTGCGGGAGGCCACCAGCAACTCACGACCAACAATGGGAAAGGGATTCACCTTGGGAGTTTCAAGTTATCGGTCTCAAGTTTGAAGCCAACCCGTGAACCCGGCGGCACTTGGCCAAGCGCTACTGGGTTTTTTCGAACTCGCCTTTTTTCAGCTTGTCGAGGTAGTCGTTCAAGTCGGACTTCACGCCGCCGGCAAGGAAGTAGAGGCCAAGCACGTTCGGGAACGCCATACCAAGGATCATCAGGTCACCGAAGTCGAGAACGTTGGTCGATGTGATGATCGACCCGAGGAACACCATTAGCAGGAACAGCCACCGATAGACCATCGAGGAACCGTCCCCAAAGAGCCATGCCCAGCAGCGCTCGCCGTAGTACGACCACGAGATCATCGTGCTGAAGGCAAACAGCACCACCGCCACCGACAGGATATACGGGAACCAGACAATCTCCGCTTCAAACACCTTTGAAGTCAGGCCGGCGCCGTTGTTGGCCTCGGCAAACGGCTTGGCCACCTCAGCCGCCGAGCCGCCCTCATAGTGCCCGGTGATGACGATCACCAGGCCGGTCATCGTGCAAACGATGATCGTGTCGATGAACGGCTCGAGCAGCGCCACGATGCCCTCGCGAACGGGATACTTCGTCCTGGCCGCAGAATGGGCAATCGCCGCCGAGCCGACGCCGGCCTCGTTGGAAAACGCCGCCCGCTTGAAGCCGATCACCAGCACGCCGATGAAGCCGCCCCAGGCCGCTCCCGGATTGAAGGCGCTGTCGATGATTGTCCCAAACGCGGCGGGGATTTCAGAAGCGTGCCGGAACAACACCGCCAGGCAGGTCAGCAGGTAAATGCCGCACATGGCCGGCACAATTTTCTCGGCGGTCAGCGCGATGCGCTTGATGCCACCGATAATGACCAGGCCGGTCAGCACCGCCATGACCAGCCCAAACACCCAGCGGTGATCCGCCAGCCAAGGAAGCGTTTCCTGCACCGCATTCAGCGACTGGTTGACCTGAAACGTATTGCCACCACCGAACGAGCCGCCGATGCATAGGATGGCAAACAGAACAGCGAGCACTTTTCCGAACCCACCGAACCCCTTTTCGGCCAAGCCCTTGGTAAGGTAAAACATCGCCCCGCCCATGACGCGGCCGTCTGGCCTTGTCTCGCGGTACTTTTGGCCCAGCGTACACTCGGTGAACTTCGACGACATGCCGAGGAACCCGGCGATGATCATCCAGAAAATCGCACCCGGCCCACCGAGGCTGACGGCGATGGCCACGCCGGCGATGTTGCCCAAGCCAACCGTCGCCGAAAGCGCAGAGGAGAGCGCTTGAAAATGACTGACCTCGCCCTCGGCGTCGGGGTTGTCGTATTTGCCACGGACGACATCGATCGCGTGCTTGAAACCGCGAAAGTTGATGAACCCCATCCGGATAGTGAAAAAAATGGCCCCCACGACCAGCCAACCCACAACCAAGGGAATTGTGGGGCTATCTGGTTCCCACTCGATATTGACGCTCAAGCCAGTTCCACTACCACCTGTCGCTGACACTGGATTTTCTGGAATTTCGGAATAAAGGCCGGCACCCTCAATAGTCAGTTCCTGAACTTCGCCATTGTTTACGATTTTGACACTAAACTTAGTTTTATTAGTTTCGGCACCATCTGCCGTTTTTCCACCCTCAATGATAACCACATCACCAACCGCATAACCGCTTCCGCCCGCCTCTATTTTCACCTCCTTAACCTGATCTCCTACTTTATCAAAAGTCCAGATTGGGTAAAAAAATACAGCGCCAATCTTACCCACAATCCAACCGGCCACTGCATCCACTTGATCAGAAACACCTTTCTCATCTTCTACCTCCTGCGCAAATGCCGGAGCAACGGAAAGAGTTAACGCCATTAAAACGACGAAGAAACGGCGGATCACGCTAACCGATAAAAAACAATTTTTTTGTCCTGAGAACGCCTTGCTGTTTTGTTTCATTTCGATTGTTCAGGTTTACCCAAAAAAAGAGCCGGGTTTCGGCCCGGCCCTTTTTCAAAAATCTTGTTTCAAAGCGACTATTGCGTGAACGGGTTGAAATATTTATCAACCAAGCGAGGGTTTTTCTGAATCCTTAGGAGTTCGTCCGCTTTGATGCTTTGGGCGTGTCCATCGAAATAGGCAGCATTAATTCTACCCTTGTGCATGACATGAAGCATGTCGCCCAAAGCACTCACACCGCTACCGCTTCCATAGGCGGTTCCGCCTGGGTGAAAGCTCGCATTGCGCATGGAGTGAGGATCCTCGTTAAGCAGCAGGAACTTGTCTGACGGGTTTTTAACCACCGTGTATTTGATCCCGGGATGTACGCCACCTGTCTGGCCGTTCATGTAACTGGTCATGCTCATGTTCACCCGCAACGCCAAACCGATATCACCGGTGCTCGGACAGCGGTAGACCCCATAAACTTTTCTATTCCGGGTGTCGGGTCTCCCTCTAATGCGGATGATGTCCTGACTGGTCACATGGGTGAAAATCGATCCCGCCTCGGCATGGAAGGCAATATTGGGATCAAACCTGGTCCAGTCCCTGTTTCTTTGCAGAACCGCATCACCCGGGCCGCCCCAGACCCAGTCCTCCTCCCAGTTCCGGTCGGTCGATCCAGCAAACGGCAAGTGCCCATCATAATCATCCTTGTACATGTAGATGCCAAGGGCGACCTGCCGCATGTTGTTGAGGCACTTGATCGCGCGTCCACTTTCCTTGGCGCTGGCCAGGGCAGGCAGCAGCAGGGCGGCCAAAATCGCGATGATGGCGATCACGACCAGCAGTTCGATCAGCGTGAATCCCCGTTTTTTTTGATCATGGAAAACCGGTTTCATTTTATTGCGGTGGGAAAATTAACCTTGTTTCCTGCAAAATGCCAACGATTTTTTCATCCTAATAACAGTGGGTTTTGAGGTTTTTGGGTGCTGACAAGATGCCTGAATCAATTCAGTTTAGTCCTCCATGTACCAGAATGAGTGAACCACGCGCTTTCTCCCGTCAATCGCCCAAAGCGCCTGAAAGGAGACCCGCTCGACATGGCCATCCAGGAGCGTGTTGTTGGAGCCGTTGCTGTGAACTGTCGGGCGGCCAAAGTTGAACGGCGTCTCGGGATACTGCGGCATCGTGTCCACTTTCCCGTCCCGGTTGAAGTCAACGGTGAACCGATAGGCCTGATCCACCGGCGAATACACGTAGTGCGTCACCGTGTCCATGAACATCATCGCGGCGGACGGATTCCGAATGCGCGAGACGTTCAGTGGCGGCGTCCGGTTGCCATAATAGAACGGGCCGCTGAGCGGGTCGCCATAGGCGCCAAAGTTCGCCCCGATCCAGCAGTTCCACGCACTTGAGGATTTCTTGGAACGCGAAAACGGAACCAGCCCCACGCTCCCGCCGGGGCACTTGCGGAGTTCATAGTTGTAAACCTCCCTTTGGGTGAAGAACTTCCCGTCATCGGTCTGCTTTGCGACGTAGGGGGCCAGCTTGGCGTGCCAAAATGCCTTCGTGTAATCTGTGGATAAATCGCCAAAGAGCGGCAGCAAATCGTCGTAATCATCCAG
>QOAX01000115.1 GCA_003972865.1 Verrucomicrobiota bacterium
GAGACACTGCAACTCGCCAACTCCGGTGAGATCACCATGGGGAACAAGCAGGCATCCATCTACATTGAAAAAGTGAACACAACCTCCGGTCTGTTTTTCAGCTCCGCCTTTAACCTGACCGACACCGACAACTGGAACCCGAACAAAAAAGACTCTGTTTTCTGGGAAGCGGATGATAATCGCATCATCGACGAGGCCAGGTTCGGCCACAGCGAGGAGGGCGGCCCGGACATCGTGATCAGGAAAAGCGGCAGCTACCTGCTCGTATACAACGACGTCCTGGAAGGGGGTTCAGTCCGTGCCAACCCACGGATCACGGTGGAGGTCAACGGCAAGAAGGTGCCGGGCGCACAGTCCAAGGCCCACTACATCCGCAACGCCGGCGGCCATTCCGCCAGTTCCGCTTCCCTGGTGTTCCTGCTGGAGAATTTGAAGGCCGATGACGTGGTGACCGTCAGCGCCGCCCAGGAGGGAGGCGGCGGGGAGGTTTACGCCCAGGAAGACGCCCTGTTGACCCTGCAACACAGGGAAACGCTAACCCTGCCGGATGGGGACACATCCCCCCCGCGCATCATCGCCTTCCAGCAAATCCTCAGTTCTCCAAGTGGACGGCCGGTGAACGGCTTTTCGCTGGTGATTCAGGACATGGGGCTGAAGCTCGATGACGCCTCCCTGAAAGCCTCCCTGGACGGCAGGGCCGTGAAATTGAAAGTGTCCCGGGATGGCGACAAGATCAACATCTCATTCATGGAGAATAGAAACCAGAAGACCGGGCACATTTGGTCGCAGGCGGACATCTACTTCTCCGACACCGGCAGCAACAGCCATGAGAAGGTTTTCTTCGGCAAGGCGCCGCCCACCCCTCCCCCGTTTGATGAAACCAAGACACAACTCGCCCTGCCCCTGCCCGAGCCCCCGGTGATCGACGGGGTCATCGACTTGGATGGCGGGGAATCGTGGATCTGGGCCGGCGGCGGACCCGGGGAATCGTGGCGCGCGGAATTCGACGAGAGCATGACTGACGGCATCCGGGGGGGCGCCATCGGGGACAAGGGGGCGCCACCCAGAGACAAGCAGGACCTGGGCATCCGAATGTTCGCGGGCTACGACGCGGACAACTTTTACATCGGTGTCAAGGTGCAGGATGACAACTTTTTCAGCGACAGCGCCGATGAGGAATCCAAAAATGGAAACACTTGGCATGATGACGCCGTGGAAATATTCATCGATGGGGACAACAGCAACTTAGACACACGGGACACCAGCGGGAACAACCCCAAGGTCGTGGGCACCGGCGGCCAGTACGTCATCACGGTGAACAACGCCTATCGCGAACAGGAGGCCGGCAACCCGGGGTACGGCGAGGATGAGGCGTGGTACGCCCTGGTTACCACTGGAGACGGTGGTTACGATGCTGAATTTCGCATTTCCATGGACACCATCGGCAATCCCAATCCCGGGGAGGTCATTGGGTTTACCGTCGGCGTCAACGACGACAATGATGGCGGCGTCCGGGAACGCCAAATCCTCTGGGTTGGCATTCCGCACACCGAGGCCACCTATGGCAACCTGCTCCTTGAAGGCAAAACCTACACAGCGCCCAAAAAAGCCGCCCCGGTAATTGATGGCGTGATCCACACTGCCGAGTATGCGGGTGCTGAAAGAACCTACGTCAACCCTCACAACGGGATTTACGACATCACCGTGGGCGACGACTCGTGGGACTCGAGCGACCAAAGTTTCTTCGCCTGGGTGACCCATGATTACGAGGCCGTCTATGTCGCGGTCGATGTCACGGATCCCAACGTGGTCACCGACTCCGCCGACGCCGGGACCGAGGACGGTCAGACCTGGCAGGATGACAGCGTGGAAATCTTTTTCGACGCGGACGACAGCAATGACGCGGGGCGAGGAACCAAGGGGTTTGAAGGCCAATACGTTTTGAGCGCCAACGGCGCCTGGCGCGACAACGAGGCCAACAATCCCAAGTTCGGGAAGGCCGGGGATTGGTTTGCCGCCACCCAGCGGACCGGCAAGGGCTACCAAGTCGAATTCAAGATCAAGAAGTCCGCCCTGTCGAATCCCGCGGACGGCGCCAGCCTGGGCTTCAACATCGCCATCAACGACGACGACGGGGAAAACGGCTCGCGCAAGTCACAACTCAACTGGAGCGGCCGGCCTCATTCGGAGTTCACCTATGGCCGGCTGATCCTGGAGGAGGGTGAGGGCGGCGGGCCGCCGCCCGCGATCAGCGCCAGGCTCAATGACAACGGCACCGTGACGGTGACCTTCGATGGCAAACTGCAGACCGCGCCGGCTGTCAACGGCCCGTGGCAGGACGTGAACGCCGCAAGCCCGCTGACGATCTCCGCCGAGCAGGCGCAACAGTACGGCCGCGCGGTGAGATAGGCTTCATACCACCAACCAACCCAACCCGAAGGGCCCGGCCTCGGCCGGGCCCTTTCTTTGGCCAAGCACTGGCCAAGTGGCTGCTTGAATCTTGAGACTTCAACCTCAACACTCCCCTTGGCCCAGGCATGGCGTTCGATCAACAGGCACTCGCTCAATACAAGGAAAAGCTCCTTATCATGGCCAGCCACGCCGAGGGGGTGGTCACCCGGGCGGTGCGTGCCCACCTCGACCGCGACGAGCCCCTGGCCAGGCAGGCGCTCGAGACCGACGAGGTCATCGACCAGTTTGAAATCCAGATCGACCGTATCGCGCTTGGCCTGCTGGCACAAGCTCCGGGTGAGTTTGAACTGCGCCAGATCACCTGCGGCATGAAGATTGCCCGTGAACTCGAGCGCGTCGGCGATGAGGCCACCACCATCGCCCGAAGGGCAGTCGAGCTCATGGCCCTCCCTCCCCTTGCCACGCCGCTGGACATCGCCGAGATGACCTTCCTGGCCAACGCCATGCTCAAGGACGCGCTCGACGCCTTCGTCAGCGGCAACACCGTGCTCGCCCGGGAAGTGATCCCCCGCGACAGGCGGATCGATGAAATGAACAAAACCTATCAGGACGACCTGAACGGGTTGATGGAGGCGTCGCCGGAAAACATCCGGCGCTGCCGGCATCTGGCCGTCATCAGCAAGTGCCTCGAGCGGATCGCCGACCACGCGAAAAACGTCGCCGAGGACGCCGTCCTGCTGCACGAGGCCAAGGACATCCGCCACGCTGGCTCCGACTGATTTTTTATGCCCCGGAAAAACGACATCCGAATCCTGGTGGTGGATGACGAGCCGGACGTCCTCGAGTTGGTCGTTTTCCATCTCGAGAAGGAGGCCTACAAGGTCGCCGTGGCGGACACCGGCGACAAGGCCCTCAAGATGGCCCGCGAGAGCCTGCCCAGCCTGTTGATCCTCGACCTGATGCTGCCCGGCATCAACGGGCTCGAGATTTGCCGGTTGCTCAGGTGCGACCCCCGGACACGCGACATCCCCATCCTCATGCTCACCGCCCGCGCCGCCGAGGAGGATCGTATCAAGGGCCTGGAGCTGGGGGCGCACGACTACGTGACCAAGCCGTTCAGCCCGCGCGAGCTGGTGCTGCGGGTCAAGAACCTCCTGCACCTCACCGGCGAAAGCCCAAACAGCGTCGAGCTCATCGAGGCCGGGCCGTTCAAGCTGGACACCGTCCGCCACCAGGCCACGGTCGATGGCCAGGCGCTGAACATCACCGCCACCGAGTTCAGGCTGCTCTCCCTGTTGGCCAGCCGCCCCGGCGAGGTGCAGCCGCGCGAGACCCTGCTGCGCGATGTCTGGGGCTATGAACCGACGCTCGACACCCGCACAGTGGACACGACCATGCAACGCCTGCGCTCCAAGCTTGGCCAGGCGGCCGACTGCGTGCAGACCGTGCGCGGGGTCGGCTATCGCCTGATCGGGACGAAGGAATGACCGGCTGGAGCGTTGCCATCCTGCTTTTGCTGGGACTCATCGGGCTGCACCTTGGGTGGCGGCGGCGCTATCGGTCACTGGCGCTTGGCCAGGCGGCCAGCTTGACCAGTGCGCCGGGCATGACCGACTTGTTCGCCGACATGTCCGAGGGTGTGCTGATCACGAACCAAAAAGGCATCATCGAGTTTGCCAACCCGGCCTTCTGCAGGCTGTTCGAGTTGGCCGACGATCCAAAGGGCCAAACCGTCATGGAGGCCATCCGCATCCACCAGGCCAACGAGTTGGTCGAGCAGTTGAAGGAGGAGAACAGCGTCGTGCAGGGGGAGTTCATGCTGCCCGACCTCCATCAGCGTTTCCTGCAGGTCAACGGCGTGGCGATCCGCGAAAAACAGGGCCGCCACCGCGGTGCCATTCTCGTGTTCCACGACCTCACCCGGCTCAAGCGGCTGGAGAATCTGCGGCAGGAATTCGTGGCCAATGTCAGCCACGAGTTGCGCACGCCCCTCTCCATCATCAAGGGCTACGTCGAGACGCTGCTCGACGCCGAGCCGGATGTCGGGTCGCTCTCCCACCGCTTCCTCAAGAAAATCGAGAACCATTCCGACCGGTTGACCTACCTGATCGAGGATATCCTGACGCTGTCACACCTCGAGACCGGCGACACCGGCCTCGACCAGCGCGAGGTGAACATTCACCAACTCGTCGAGGCCGTGCTGGATGGCCTGCGGGAGATGGCCGACAAAAAAAAGGTGCAACTGAAAAACAGCGTGCCGGAAAATCTCACCCTGTTTGCCGACAGCCAGCGTCTGTTTCAGGCGCTCAACAACCTGGTCGAAAACGGGATCAAGTACGGCGGGCAACGTGTCTGCGTTTCAGCCAGCCAGGCGGACGGCGAACTCGACCTGTGCGTGGCCGACGACGGCCCCGGCATCCCGGCCGAGGTGTGTGATCGAATTTTTGAACGGTTCTTCCGCGTGGACAAGGCGCGCTCCCGCGAACTGGGCGGCACCGGCCTCGGCCTCTCCATCGTCAAGCACATCACCCAGCTCCACAGCGGCACCGCCCGTGTCGAGAGCGAGCTTGGCCAGGGCGCCCGTTTCCACCTCACCTTCCCAATCCGTAACATGACCACCGGCATCCAGGCCGAAGCCACTTAGCTCGGCATCAACAAGCCAGCCACGGTCGCGGTAAGATAGCAGGCAAGCAATCCACCCACCATCGCCCGCAGGCCGAGCTTGGCCAGGTCCGCCCGCCGCTCCGGCACCAGCGTGCTGATGCCGCCAATCTGGATCGCCACGCTGGCGAAGTTCGCAAAGCCGCACAGCGCATAGGTCGCAATCGCACTCGTTCGCGGGCTGAGCGCCCCCTCCCCTGCCATCATGTTCGAAAGGTCCAGGTAGGCGACGAATTCGTTGAACACCACCCGCTCACCGAGCACCGACCCCACCCGGACGCACTCCTCCGGCGGCACGCTCATCAGCCAGGCAAAGGGCACGTTCAGCCAGCCAACCACTTCCTGGATCGTGACGCTCCAGCCCATTGGAGAAATTACCCAGGCAAGAATGGCGTTGGCCAGATGCACCACGGCGATGAACGCGATTAGCATCGCGATGACATTGATCGAGAGCCGCATCCCGTCCGACGCCCCCTGGCACAGCGCATCGATGCTGTTGGTTGAGCGACTCTTGGGTAGGGCGCAACGCTCGTCGGCCGTCTCGCTCGGGGCCGTTTCGGGAAACATCAGCTTGGCGATCACCAGGGTGCCCGGCGCGCTGAGGATGGAGGCTGTCAGCAGGTGGCCGGCGCTGATTCCCATCAGGGCATAAGCCGCCGCCACGCCACCGGCGATCGTCGCCATGCCGCCGACCATCAGCGCCATCAACTCGCTGGACGTCATCCCGCCCAGGTACGGCTTCACCACCAGAGGCGCCTCGGTCTGGCCCATGAAAACATTGGCCGCCGTGGCGAGTGTCTCGCTGCCGCTGGTGCGCATCGTCCGGCGCATCACCCACGCGATGCCGGTCACCACCCACGGCAACACGCGCCAGTGGTAGAGCAGCGACGACAAGGCCGAGACAAAGATGATCGTCGCCGGGATCACAATGACAAAGATGACGCCCTTGCCCGGGCCAAACACGTTCTCCATGCTCTCCTTCTCGGCCAGCACGCCAAACACCAGCCTGGCCCCTTCCCCGGCGAACTCGTTCAGCTTGGCGATGGCCACGTTGGCCGCCTCGAACAATCCTTGGCCAAGCGGCGTCCTGAAAACAACCAGGCCAATGATCAACTGTAGTCCCATGCCCCAGGCCACCACTCGCCACGGGATTTGGCGGCGGTTGGACGACATCACCCAGGCCAGGCCAAGGAACGAGACAATCCCCAACAAACTGATCAGTTTGAGTGTCACAGTAACGGCGGGAAGCTAGTGAGCCGCTTGGCCAAGCACAAGCCCACCAGCCTGCCCGGGGGTGAAATGATTATAACTTGGCCAACCGGATGCATGCGTGTACGGTTTTGTCTCCCCTGGGTATGACCTTGAATGGAAGCCCATGAAGACGCAACGCCAGTCCAGTCATGGCGCCGGAGACGGCGTGGCCCGGCGCTTGGTCGCCTCGGGGTTCACCCTGATTGAGTTGCTGGTGGTGATCGCGATCATCGCCATCCTTGCCGCCCTTCTGTTGCCCGCCCTGGCCAAGGCAAAGGAACTGGCCACCGGCGCACGCTGCCAGGGAAATCAAAAGCAATTGTCACTCGGTTGGCACATGTACGCCGATGACCACGACGGCGTCATGGTGGGTGGAAACAACCATGGCGGACCGATTGACTGGTCAATGCCTCCAAAGTCCTCCAGTGGCGATCCCAGTAAATACATTGAGGGTGTCAAGGAAGGCATCCGTGCCGGCAAACTCTTCCCTTACGTGAACAACGCAGACTGCTACCATTGCCCCGGAGATGGCCGGATTCGCAGAGAGAGCCTCAGCAAGGGCCTGGCTTTTGACAGTTACTCGATTGCCGGCGGCCTGAACGGCGAGCACACGGCGATTGCCATCAGGAAATATGAGCAAATCAAGCGACCCAGCTCAAAATATGTGTTCGTGGAGCGCTCCGATTATCGGGGCTGGAATATCGGCTCCTTTTTGATTGATCCCAACCCCCAAAACAACAACTGGATCGATGTGATTGCCATATGGCACAACAAAAAGAGCACACTGGGTTTTTGCGACGGCCATGCCGAAACCCATGGCTGGCTCGATTCCAGCACACTGAAGATGGCTACCCAAAACATGGGGCTGGGACAATACGGCCTGTCAGCGCGACCTCCGGAAAATAGGGATGTGCAATACATGAAACGGGGCTACGCCCACGACTACTCAAAAACAAGGCTCCAACCCTGAAAAGGCGCTGGAGACTGGATGCCCTTGGATGCCATCAATCTTTTCAATTGAAATCCCAATTTCTAGAATTTAATTTGCTTCCCTTAAAAGATGATGCGAGTTGAGCAGAATGAGCGTGAATCTGTCTGCCCTTTAAAGCGGAAACTATTCAGCTTGATCCTGTCGCTGCTGTTCGGTGCCGCAATCCTCGCACTACCACTCACCAGCCTTGCAACAACGGACTCAACAAAGGAGCGTCCGGTCAATTTCAGTCAGGACATTAGTCCCATCTTCTCCAAGCATTGCCTGGAGTGCCACGGTCCTGATGCCAACCAGCGTAAGGCTGGGTTGCGCCTGGATCTTTATGATACGGCAATCTCGCCCCGCAAATCCAAGCCTGCAGCGATTCTTCCCGGGAACAGCACTGAAAGCCTCCTAGTCCAGAGGATCACATCCAAAAATCCGGATGAGCGTATGCCGCCATCTGGGAATGGCACCATGTTGAGTGAAGTTGAGATCGAAACGCTCAAAACCTGGATCGATCAGGGTGCATCCTATCAAAGACACTGGGCGTTTGAACCTGTGGCCGATCAACAACTGCCCAGAGTGAAGGATAGCGCTTGGCCAAGACGGTCGATGGACCACTTTATTCTGGCCAAGCTCGAGCAGGTCGAACTGGCCCCGGCAAGGCGAGCCAGTCGACGCACCCTGATTAGACGGGCATATCTCGACCTGATCGGCCTGCCTCCAACGCCCAAAGAAGTCAGGGAGTTTCTTGAGGACACATCCCCGCAGTCATGGCAGCGGGTTGTGGAGAAATTACTCGCTCTTCCGGCATACGGGGAACGGTGGGGACGGCATTGGTTGGACGTGGCACGCTACGCCGACTCGAACGGGAGCGATGAAAACCATGCCTACCCACACGCGCACCATTATCGCAACTATGTCATTGGCGCCCTCAATCGTGACCTGCCCTACGATGAGTTTCTTCGCGAGCAAATTGCGGGTGATCTTCTCAGCCACAAGGAGGGTTCCGATTCCAGAAGCGCGGCCCTGACCGCCACCGGTTTCCTTTCCATCGGAACCAAGATTCTTGCCGAACAGGACCCCGTGAAAAAAAGGGCGGACAGCATCGACGAACAGATTGATACATTCGGTAAGGCCATCCTTGGGCTCACAATAAGCTGTGCCCGCTGCCACGATCACAAGTTCGATCCCATTTCGAGCAAGGACTACTACTCTCTGGCTGGTATCTTGCATAGCACCGTCGCGAATGATCAACCGTTGAAAACCTCACTGTTTCTCGCCGAAAAAAAAGTCTTTGAAAAGGAATCCGAGACGCTCAAGGGCCGCCTTAAGGCCGCAGAGAAAAAACTTGAAGGTGTCCTTGACTCAGAAAACCGAATCCAGTTGCAGGCGGAAAAATTTGATCGCGGTAATGTCATCGTAGACAACGACAGTTACGGGAAAGACATCGGGATCATATCCGACCCCGGATCACAGAAAAATTTTGTAGAATACGATCTGACCTTTAAAGCGTCAGGGTTGCTTCAATTGGAACTTCGTTATGCCGCAGCATCTTCTCGACCAGGACGCATTCTGATGGATGGCAAGGTGATAAGGGATAATGCGATTGCAAACACGACCGGCGGATGGCTTCCGGAGCATCAACAGTGGCATTCAGAAGGCCTGTTCAAAACCACAGCCCAGCAGTTTACGCTGCGGATTGAGTCCGAACCCATGATGTCCCATATAGACCAGATACGCCTGACACCGCTTAAGGGAGATTCAAACGCATTGGAAATAGTGAATGCTGAAATTGGGAAATTGAACAAACAACTGGCCGAGAAACAAAAGGCCGCGCCAAAACCAAGGATGGTCATGGCGGTAAAGGATGGAAAAGTTCAGGATATCAAACTCCATGTTCGCGGCAGTCACCGGGACCTTGGAAATATGATTCCCAGGGGGGCTCCCATTGGCTTTGGTTTCCAGGGCATCCCGGATATTCCCAAGGACCAAAGCGGCCGATTACAGCTGGCCAAATGGTTGGCTCGTCCCGATCACCCTCTAACAGCGCGGGTGATGGTCAACCGGATCTGGCGGTGGCATTTTGGTCGTGGAATTGTTGCCACTCCTAACAATTTTGGGACAAAGGGGCAACGACCCACACACCCCAAGTTGCTGGATCACTTGGCATTGAAATTCATGCGCTCGGGCTGGTCACTTAAGTCGCTGCATCGCGAAATCCTCAACTCCAGCACCTACCAGATGGCGTCAAACGTGGAGAATCCAGCCGCAATGGAAAGGGATCCAGGCAATGTGTTACTCTGGAAAAGGGAGATGCGCCGGATGGAGGCGGAGGTTTTTCGGGACAGTTTGCTTCAACTTTCAGGCCGTCTGCAATGGGCACTTGACGGCGGATCGATGCAGGTCAAGTCGCAGGACCCATCTCCAACGGATTTGGCCAGCAACCAGAACTTCTATCAGCAAAGTGATCGTCGGAGTGTCTATCTTCCGGTGGTTCGATCCAATGTCTATGACCTGTTGACCCTGCTTGATTTCCCAAATGCTGCCGAGTCGGTTGGCAACCGAGTCACTACCACGGTGCCGACCCAGGCACTGATGATGATGAACGGTGATTTTCTCATGAACGAATCCCGGCGGATCGCGAAAAACTGGTTAAACGCCCCCGGAAAGAACTTGGAATCCTCGGTCAATCTTCTCTATCGGGCCCTGCTGACGCGTTCCCCCACCCCCGATGAATTGCAGTGGGCTGCGCGTTTTCTTGAGGATTTTTCCGTCGAGGACTCAGATCCAAACAAGACCGCATCGTGGAATGCGCTTTGCCACGCCTTGGTGATGTCAAACGATTTCATTCACGTATGGTAACCAAACAAGTGAATCATCAGAATCCGCAACATGAGCATGCTGTAAACTTTGCATCCTTGATCCATCCTTATTCCCGGAGGACGATGCTCCAGCAAATGTGCCTTGGGTTTGGGGGCTTGGCATTGCACGGTATGATGCCCTGCCCTGTAAGAGCATCCACTACCACTGCAACAGGCTCCCCCCTAGCGGCCAAGGAACCTCATATTCGACCTCGGGCTAAGCGGGTGATTTTTCTCTTCATGCATGGTGGTCCTTCACACGTGGATTTGTTCGACTACAAGCCCCGCCTGTACAAGGAGCATGACAAACCCCTTCCCTTCAAGGAGCGTGAAGTCCAGTTTGCAAATCGGGCCAACATTATGAAACCGCCCTGGGGCTTCCGGCGTGTGGGCGCCTCCGGGCAATGGATGTCCGACCTATGGGAGCATCTTCCGGGAGTCGCGGATGAATTGTGTGTCATCAATTCAGTATGTGAGACAAATGTCGCGCACGGCGGGGCCTGCATGAAGATTCACTGCGGTGATGAGGCATTCCTTCGTCCCAGCATGGGTGCATGGGTCAGTTATGGCCTGGGAACGGAAAGTGACAACCTGCCCGGCTTCATCACCATTTGCCCCACCACCCTTCATGGCGGAGTGAATAATTTTGGATCGGCATTCCTTCCATCAATCCATCAGGGAGTTCCATTGGGCGCACCTGGATATCCCAATACATTGGCCAAGGACGCCAAGTTCAACTACATGACCAATGATTCTTTGAGTCCGCGTCAGCAAAAACTTCAACTGGAACTTTTGCGTAAATTGCACGAACGGAACCGGTCAAATTCAACAATTAACGAAGCCTTGGAGGCTCGAATCCAGTCGTTCGAACTGGCCTTTCGCATGCAGACGGAGGCCCCGGATGTGACCGATCTTTCAGGAGAATCTGAGATCACACGGAAACTTTACGGCATGGACGACTCAAACACCGAAAACTTCGGGCAGATGTGCCTGCTCGCGCGACGTTTCGCAGAACGGGGTGTCCGTTTCATTCAGGTCAGCCATGCCCACAGTCTTCCGTTCAATAACGAACAATGGGATCAGCATTCCCACTTGGAAAAAGGTCATTCAATTAATGTTCGACAAATCGACAAGCCAATCACGGGATTAATTCGTGACTTGAAGCGCCTGGGCATGCTTGAAGACACACTAATCCTTTGGGGTGGGGAATTTGGCAGAACACCTACTGCACAGGCCGGCAGCGGTGAACGTGGGCGTGACCATCATCCCGATGGCTTCACGGTCTGGATGGCAGGTGGCGGTGTCAAGGGAGGTTTTCGGTACGGTGCCACCGATGAATACGGATACCATGCCGTCGAGGATCGAATGACCATTCATGACCTGCATGCGACATTATTGCACATCATGGGAATGGACCACACCCAGTTGACGTTCGAACATGCCGGCAGGGATTACCGCCTGACTGATGTCTACGGCGAACCCGCGACAAAGATCCTCGCTTGAAACGACCTCCCTAACAAAGCGCAAGAAAACTTCCGGCTACTCTCATTCAATCCCTGTCCCACATGGCCAAGGGGTGGCCCTTCGGATATTGAAACCCAACCTCACTTGCCTTCATGGACGAGGCATGTCCGTCAAGGAACAACATCATGGATCGACCCCCATGCCTGCCGGTTCACGATCCGTGAGGGCAATGAGTAATATGCCCCCCCATTGGGAGTGCGAAAGAATACCGTCCGGAAGATCGTCCATGTTTTTGAGGGGTCAACGGTCACCCTCCATTTGTCCGGATTCCGTTCGTTTGGATTTTCAATGATGGCGGCGTCGGCAAGGTGAACCGTCTCCACCGGGTGTTTCACATCGTCGTACCTGATGACGTGCTTCGGCTGGGGTCGCCAGATGCTTAATTCATGATAGTTCAGCCCAATGCCAAAACCGTGCTGACGCTGAACCGAGGGGCATTGATTGACCGACCGATCCTGCGAATACGGTTTGAGAAGGTCGGGCCACCAGCGAATCCCACCCGCGCGGTTGTCGGTGACAACCTTGTCCTTACTGTTGACGTCATTCACCGCCAGGTTGATCAACTCGGCATCGTTGTCATCCGTGTAGAGGATCATGGCAATGCCAAGCTGCCGTTTGTTGTTCAGGCAACTGATAGCCTTGGCCTTCTCCTTGGACTGGGCCAGGGCCGGGAGTAACAACGCGGCGAGTATGGCAATAATTGCAATAACCACCAGAAGCTCAATCAACGTAAAACCCCTGGTGGACACATGCTCTTTTTTCTTTGTTATAAAGGGTGCCAAAATAATTCGAAACTGCTCAAGATACGTTAGGCCTTTGCCAGAGTTTTCGATTGACTACCACCAATCAAACTCAATATCGACAGGCTCCCGGATCCACTTGGCAAAGTCG
>QOAX01000114.1 GCA_003972865.1 Verrucomicrobiota bacterium
TATGCCTTTGCCGATGGCCATGCCGAGATCAAAAAATGGACCGACCCGGTGCCGCGGGATGAACCTGTGCTCCAACCCCGGGGTCCGTCGGGACGCAATCGAATCCCCAATCATGGCGCCCGAAAAGGCAAACACAACGATTATTGGTGGGTCATTGAGCGATCCACGGCCCCCATAAACAGACCGTAAGACTCAGCCTGCAAGAGAGGCGCTTTTTCTCGTCTGCATCAAATCGAATCGTTTGTACACCCGACGATTCGTTCCCAGCCAAGGGACAAGCGGCCCTATCAAGAAGGCATTCAACGCTGCTGGCAACTTGGCCAACCCACTTCACCACTTGATCGCTGACGGGCCGATAGCGATTTAGTTTTCTATGCGGATCGCTGGGGACAGCGATCCCTGTCTGCACTTGGCCAAGCGCTTGGCTAACCGGGAGTCGGGACGCTTCCGGTGCGGGATCGGGGGGAACGCCACTGCGAGGCCAAGTTTTCCAATTTGACTGGCCAAGCCGGGCCCTCTACACTTGAGAACCTTTCACGGGACTGACCATGCCGCGCCTGTCTCGGGGCGGTTTGCCTCCCACCCCGGCCGGTGATGTCCGGCAGGCGGAGTGCAAGTTGATTCCATGAGAGGATTGACCCTGATTGTGGTTATGATTGTGCCTCATCCCATCGTGAAACTGCCTCGGGTTTCCGGTTCGTCTTGTCGGCCGCCCCGCCCCGCCCTGCGCCATCCCGTGTGGGTGCTGATTGTCTGCGTGTTTTTCGGCGCCCTCTCGGCCTGGGCCTGTTCCGTGCCGGTCTTCCGGTATGCCCTAGAGCGTTGGAACCCCGATGCCTACGGTGTGGTGTTATTCCACAAGGGTTCGTTGACGGGGGAACAGGCCAAGTGGCTCGAGCAAATGGACCCGGACAAGATGCCGACCGACCAGTTCGTCAACCTGATGATCAAGAGGGTGGACCTCGAGGCCGGCCCGGAGCCGGAGGCGGTGAACCTGTGGAAGGAGCAGGCGACCGAGACGCTGCCCTGGATGATACTGTATTACCCGTGGGCCAGCCGGATTAAGGGGCCGGTCTGGTCGGGTTCGTTCAACGACGACAACGTGAAGCGCCTCGTTGATTCACCCGCGCGCCGCGAGATCGCCCGACGCCTGTTGAAGGGCGAGACCGCCGTGTGGGCGTTCCTCGAGAGTGGCGACGAACAAAAGGACAACGCGGCTGCGGGGTTGCTGGAGCGGCGACTTCGGCATCTGGAGGCCAACCTGCAACTGCCTGAGATCAATCCCCTCGACGTCATCGACGGCTTGATTTCCATTGATGAGTCGGACCTGAAAATCGCCTTCTCGACGCTGCGCCTGTCCCGGGCCGATCCCGCGGAGGAAATCTTCATCCGAATGCTTTTGGGGAGTGAGAGCGATTTGAAGGATTATGCGAAAGAGCCCATTGTCTTTCCCATTTTCGGACGGGGCCGCGCGCTCTTCGCCCTGGCGGGCGAGGGCATCGCCGAGGATGTCATTGACGAGGCGGGCCTGTTCCTGACCGGTTCCTGTTCCTGCGAGGTCAAGGAACAGAATCCCGGCATCGACCTGGTGATGTCGGTTCACTGGGACCGGCTGGTGCGGCGGCGGCTGGACATCGACCGCGAACTCCCGCCGCTGGCCGGGTTCGTCGGCTTGACCAAGGGCAGCGACGCGACCGCCAAAAAGCCGGGGCCTGAACTGAAAACCGGCGAAGTCGATTCCCAAGCCGGAGGCCGGAAGCCGGGCGGGGTCAGCACGGTCATCATCAGTTCGCTGGCGGCCTGCGCCCTGGTGGGCCTCGCCGTGATGGCCGCCGGGTTCTTCCTGGGGCGAAACAAGTGAAGGCCAGTTTTCCGGGAATCACGCCGCGCTTGGCCAAGCTTTGGTGGAAGCCACACCCAACGCGTTCCCGCACCGCGATGCCATGAAGATCTGGGGGATGATGTGGCGCGAGATCGCCTTTCGAAAGCTCAACTTCGGGCTGGCGCTATTCTCGGTGTCCGCCGCCGTCGCCTGTCTGGTCGGAACGCTGACCCTGTTGCGGGCCGACGAACTGCGCACCGACCGGTTGCTGGCCAAGAAGGAAGCCGAGGTGGCCAAGGCCGGTGCCAGTCTTGAGGACGCCATTCGCAGGATCACCAAGGGGCTTGGCTTCAACATCATCATCCTTCCCGAGGATCAGGATTTGAACGAGATGCACCTCGAGGGCAGCCTCAGCAAGCAGATGCCGGAGGAATACGTCCATCGCTTGGCCAAGTCGAAAATCGTCACGGTCAACCACCTGCTGCCCACGGTGATGAAGAAACTGACCTGGCCGGAAACGGGATTGTCTGTCGTCCTTTATGGGACCCGGGGCGAGGTTCCGATCCAGCATCGCGATCCCAAGAAACCGCTCCTGGACACGGTGCCCGAGGGAACGATGATCATCGGCCATCATGTCAGCCAAAAGCTCGGGTTGCGGGAGGGCGATGAGACCACCCTGTTGGGCCACAAGTTCTCCGTCGGGAAGATTCACGGGGAACGCGGCAACATCGATGACGGCACGGTCTGGATCAACTTGGCCAAGGCACAGGAACTGCTTGGCATGCGGAACCTGATCCATGCCATCCAGGCGCTGGAATGTCATTGCGCCGGGGACCGCATCTCCCAGATTCGGGCGGAGATCGCCGGAATTCTTCCCGGCACTCAGGTCATCGAGCGCGGCCCGCCCGCCCTGGCAAGAGCCGAGGCCCGGGATCAGGCCAGGCAGTCCGCCGAGGATGCCCTGGCCCGGGCGGTGGCCAACCGCCGTGAACTGCGCGGACAGCGTGAGGCATTTGCCGCCGTGTTGGCGCCGTTGATCTGGGTCGGCGCGGCGGTCTGGATTGGGTTCCTCATGCTCGGCAACGTGCGGGAGCGAAGGGCCGAGATCGGCATCCTGCGTGCGATCGGCTTCCGCTCGTCCCAAATCCTCCTGCTGTTTCTCGGCAAGGCATTTCTTTTTGGCATCCTCGGGACCCTGCTTGGCTTCGTGGTGGGGGCGCTCGCGGTGGCGTCGCTGGGAGAAATGCCGGCCGGCTGGGAGTTACTGCGAAACCCGGAGGCGCCAATCCATTTTGGGCTCGCCCTCGGTCTGGCCGTGGCCCTGTCCGTTTTCGCCAGTTGGATTCCGGCACTCTCGGCCGCCCGTCAGGATCCGGCCCTGGTTTTGCAGGAGGAATGAACCGTGTCCGCCGTGCTGGAACTCAACCAGGTCGCCAAGGCCCATGACAGCGGCAACGGCCAGCGCGTCCAGGCCCTGGACGGCGTCTCGCTGTCCGTCGAGGCGGGCGATTTTGTCGCGGTGCGGGGACCCAGCGGCTCGGGCAAGACCACGCTGCTATTGATTGCCGGTGGCCTACTTGCTCCGGACCAGGGCGTGGTTTCCATCGGTGGGCGTGACCTCGGCTCGATGAGTGCCGAGGGCCGGGCGCGTTTCCGGGCGGAGAACGTGGGGTTCGTCTTCCAGCAATTTCACCTGATCCCCTATCTTTCCGTGCTGCACAACGTGATGACCCCGGCGGTGGCGGCCAACATCGCGGATGCCCCGGAACGGGCGGAGAAACTCATCGCCCAGTTTGGACTCAGGAGCCGCGCCCACCATCCCACCGCCAGGCTCAGCACCGGCGAACGACAGCGCACCGCGCTGGCCCGGGCGCTGTTGAACCGGCCCAAGCTGCTGCTGGCCGACGAACCCACCGGCAACCTGGACGCCGACAACGCCGGGGGAGTGATGGCCGGCCTGTCCGATTTTGCCAAAAACGGAGGCGCCGTGCTGCTCGTCACCCACGACGACAACGCGGCCGCCCGTGCCGACCGCGTTGTCCTGCTGAAAGACGGAAAGCAGGCCGACGCCCCGGCGGGTTGACAAACGGAACCGCTGTTTTTTTACGGTTGAAGCCGTCCAGCGGTTGTGTTCGTATCCTCGGCATCAGCTTGAAGCCGGGTGTTGGCCCGCAAATTTTCAACGCAACATCCGTTTCACTCAAATCTCATGAAAAAAATATCGGCTCTTTCAACCGGCATCATGGCCGCGGTCGTGTTCGCCGCCACGAACCCTGTCTCCGCTAATCCCATTCCCCAAGGGCTCGAGGAACGCTTGCTGGAGGAAGGCGGGGTGCGCCGCGGCATTTGCGCGGTGCTGGGTATCGACGCGGACTTGTCCCTGCGGCTGGCCCGGGAAAGCGGGCTGCTAGTTCACGTTCGCGACCCCCGGCCCGGGGCAGTTCTCGACCTGCGGAAACAGGCCGACCAGGCGGGCGTCGGGATTCGCCGGCTGGCCGCCGAGCAGGGCGGGCTGAAAGCGCTCCCCTACGCCGACAACACCATCGACCTGATCATCGCCTCCCAAGCCAATGAACTCTTGGGGCAGCTCTCCGCCGCCGAGGTTCTGCGGGCTCTCCGCCCGGAGGGCATCGCGATCATCGGCCAACGTGACCCCGGCTCCGACGCCCGGGAGTCCTCTCAAAAACTGGAGGCATGGGCAGACCGGGGAGACACCAAGCCGGCCGCCTGGAACGATCCCTCCGGTGTCTGGATCAAAATCCAGAAGCCGCCGCTCAAGGGAGCGGATGACTGGTCGCACTGGGAGAAGGGCCCCGACAACAACCCGGTCTCGCGGGATCAGGTGATCAAGGCACCCTACATGACCCAGTTCATGGCCAATCCGTTATACATTGGCATGCCATCGATCACCACCGCGGCCGGGGGGCGGACCTTTCTTGCGGTCGGGCACATCGCGCATCACCGGCGCGAGTGGGACGGCCTGCTCCGGATCATTGCTCGCAGCGGCTACAACGGCAAGGTGCTCTGGGAACGCAAGCTGCCCCAGGGCTACCTCGTTCACCGCTCGGCCTTCATCGCCACAAAGGAGACGTTTTACATGATTGACGGCGACCGGTGCCTGATGCTCGACGCCCAGACCGGCAGTGAGCAGGGGGAAATCCGTATCCCCGGGGTCAAGGGCGACTGGAAATGGATGGCCCTGCTCGACGGCACGCTTTACGTCTTGGCCGGCAAAACGGATCCCGGCGCGGAAATCACCAAGGGCGACCGCGCCTTCGGCGGCTGGAGTTGGGCCGACCTGAGCCAGGGCTATTACGGCAGCCAGATTCCGTTCGGGTTTGGCGACACCGTGGCGGCGTTCGACCTTGGACGCCAGGCCGCCCGGTGGGTTCACCGCGAGGAGACGCTCATCGACTCGCGGGGCATGGCCGTCCAGGGGAACCGGATCTTCCTCTATTGCCCGGAGAGCCACCTGAGAAGCCTGGACATCCGGTCCGGGGAAATCGCGTGGACCAACGCAAACAAGGCGGTCCTCGGGCTGATCGGGCAGCCCGGGCGCGGCCTGACCTCGACCCCAGGTTTCCGGACCGCCTGCATGCTGGTGGCCACCCCGCAGGCGCTGATTGTCCAGGGCCAGACGCGCATGAACGTCATCGCGGTTTCCACCGAGACAGGCGACCTGCTCTGGCAACGGAAAAAAATTACCAACAACCCCAACGCCATTTACGTGGACAACAAGGTCATCCTTGGCGTCGGCGAGCGGGGCAGCCATGTGGTGATCGATCCGTTCAGCGGCGAGATCGAGGAGGATCTGAAATTCTTCAAGCGAGCCTGCACGCGCCTGACCGCCAGTTCGGATTCCTTTTTCTGCCGGGGAGAGGGCACGCTTCGGTTCGACCGCTCGCAGCGAAAGGTTCTGATCGACGGCGCCGCCCGTCCCGCCTGCAACGACGGTGCCCTGCCGGCCAACGGCATGCTCTACATCGGGCCGTGGCAGTGCGACTGCAATCTCTCGATCATCGGCCACCTCGGGAAATGTTCCGCCGGCGCGTTTCGGTTCGACCACTGGGCCACCGAGGCGGAGCGCCTTCAAACCACCAGCCACGCGCTGGACGCCGGCAACGTCCTCCCGGTCACGGACCGGGACTGGCCCACCTATCGCGGCAACAACTCGCGCAGCGCCTCGACCCAGGTCCGTCTCGAGTCCCCCATGCGGATGAAGTGGCGGTTTCGGCCCAACCTGCCAACCATCCCGACCCCGCCGACGGCGGCCGGCGGACTGGTTTTCACAGCGGGGGACGACGGGAAAATCCGGGCCATTGACGCCGCCGACGGCTCGTTGAAATGGGAATACCTGACGCCGGCCCCGATCAAGCAGTCCCCGTCGATCTGGAACAGCCGCGCCTACGCGGGCGGCGGCGACGGACAGGTTTACTGCCTCGATGCCGCCACCGGCCAACTGCTCTGGCGGTTCCGGGCGGCGCCGGTCGAGCGGCACATCATGGTTTACGGCAGCCTCTGCTCCACGTGGCCCGCCCACAGTGGCGTGCTGGTTCGGGACGGCGTCGCCTATGTTGGCGCGGGAATCATCGATCAGGACGGCACTTATGTTTACGCGCTGGACGCGGAGACCGGGAAAATCATCTGGCAAAACAATTCCTCCGGCCATCTCAACGCGGAACTGCGCAAGGGCGTGAGCGTGCAGGGCAACCTTTCAATACAAGGCGGCCACCTGCTGATGGCCGGCGGCAACCAGGTTTCCCCGGCTCGCTACGACCTCCAGAGCGGGGCCTGCGACGCGCCATCGTTCGCCCAGGGCCAGCCCAAGGCCAACAACGGAAAATTCGTCGGCGTCTTCCGGGACGACACAGCGATTGCCGGGGGGCGGATTCTCCATTCCTCGGCCCGCAACGTGGCCACCAAGGGCAGTTTCGACGCCTACCGGGAAGGCCGGCGGGCGCGGTTTGTTTACGGCGGCATCCCCCCGGCCTGGAACGGGGAGAGTTTTGCGTTCGTCAACTTCAAGTTCGGCAAACTGACCTGCCTCGACAGCGTAAAGGTTGCGGAACAAATCGCCGAGGGACTGCCCCGGGCCACGGGCGGCCGGGACCGCGGTTTTGGCGGACTGGCGGCGTTGCTGGAAAAGGGGGACGCGGCGCGCTGGAAAACAGACCTCGCCGGCTCGAACAAGTTCGAGGTGGTCGCCCTGCTCGTCTGCCCCAACGCCGTGGTGACGGTGACGCATTCGCAGGCGCTGACCCGTTCACAGCCCCAATGGTGGCTGGTGGCGTTCGACAAGGACAGCGGCAGGCAGATTCTGCGCCAGGAAATCCGTGGAGAACCGCTGCCGGACGGCCTACTGATGGATCGACAGGGCCAGGTCGTGGTCGCGATGCTGGATGGCAGCCACCTCTGTTTCGGCCCGGGAAACTGAGCCTTTTCATGGCATCATCATGGCGGTGACGATTCCGCTTTCTGGAGGGACGAGCTTGCGTGTCCGTTCGTTCCCCTGGCCACATGACCCCCGGCTCAGCCAAGCGCTTGGCCAAGGGGATGGACTCATTCCCCAGCCTTGTTTTTTTTTCGATGACGAGAGACGAGGATGAGTAGGAGGACGGGTGGGTGCGCGCTTGGCCAAGTACGGCCTAGCTTAAAGCCACTTGGTTCGGTTTTGTTTTCTGACGAGAGCGGCGGCTCCGGGGATGCCCTTGGCTTTCATCGCTTGGCCGTCCCAGTCGAGATTTTGCTGCAGCTTGAGGGCGACGATCCCGGACAAGCCGATCTCAGTCAGTTGGCCGCCGATCTCGAACGGCGCGAAGGTCTTTCCGTTGTTGAGGATCGCATCGATCCATTCTTGAAAATGCCCCCTCACGCGCGGAAGACGTTGTGGCACTTTTTTCGCCTCGGAATGGTTGGCGTGTCCGGCGAATTTTTTGTCGCCTTTCAGCTTGACGTAGCACTGTGAATTCCAAAGCCCGGCGGAGAGCAGGCCGTGCTCCGCCTCGACCACGGCACCGACGCGGGGGATGTTCCCGAAGGTGCCAATCAGCGGGTCGGTGATGTGCTTGGGCGGCATGTCGACGCCGCCGGTGTAGTAGATCAGGTTCACCGCGGCGCGCTGGCCCTCGGCGGCAAAATGAAAGGTGTGCGTCACGGCCTTGGCGTAGGTTTCGAGCCCGGCTTTTTGCACGTTGCTGATCCCGACCCGGGACGGGTATTTCAAGTTGAGAGCGCGCACCGGCATGTTGAATGAGTGGCAGCAGAAGTCGCCGATGGAGCCGTTGCCGAAGTCGTACCAACCGCGCCACTTGGCCGGATGATAGATGCCGACCTTGTAGGGGCGCGTCGGCGACGGGCCGCACCAGAAATCCCAGTTCATTCCCTTCGGCACCGGGTCCTCGCCGGCCGGGCGCATGCCGCCGTTGGGCCAGCCGTGGGCTGGATGCCAGACGTGCACGTTGGCTATCTGCCCCAGCAGCCCGAATTGAATCAACTCGATACTCCGGCGAAGATTCGACGAGGCGCTGCCCTGGTTGCCGGTCTGGGTGACGACCTTTGATGTGCGGGACAGTTCCCGCAACGCACGCGACTCGGCGATTGTATGGGTCAGCGGCTTCTCGCAGTACACGTGCCGGTCGGCCTTCATCGCCGCGGTGCAGATCGGAGCGTGCCAATGATCCGGCGTGGCGACCACCACGGCATCGAGCGATGTTTCATTTTCGAGCAGCTCGCGGTAGTCGGTGTACGCCTTGACATCGCCGGCCTTGGCCTTGTGCCGGTTTTGGGAACCGGCAACCTGATTGGGATCGACATCGCAGAACGCCACGACGTTGTGCCCAAGTTGCAGCGCGTTCTTGACGTGGCCCTGTATCTGGCCGCCCATGCCGATGAAGGCGATGTTGAGCCTGTTGTTGGCCCCGAAAACAGTGCGCGGGAGTATGACCGGTGCGGCAGCGGCAGCGGCAAGAAAAGCTCGGCGTTTCATGAATCTGTCTTTCGTCTTTGGATCAATTGGTCGCACCCCTTGTGTCACACTGAACCGGGATTGGAAAGCTGAAACCGGATGGAAGCGGTTCGTTTTTTTCAGGTTTGGCAACCGAACCGACGGTAAGGGTTTGATTTTGCTCTCGCCAGTTTCTGTCAGGTGGGTAACCGTTGCGCCGCTATGAACTCACTTCCCACCCACCGGCAATCCCGTCGCCGGTTCATCCAGTCAACCGGCTTGGCCGCAACCGCCATGGGGTTTCCGGCCATTGTCAGCGCCAGGTCGCCCAACGCCAAACTGAACCTTGCGATCATCGGTAGCGGGGGTCGCGGTGGAAGCAATTTGGCAAACACGGCAAAGACCGAAAACGTCGTGGCGCTCTGCGATGTCAACGCGCAAAACCTGAGCCGCGCGGCAACAAAACATCCCAAGGCGCGAACGTACCGCGATTTCCGCAAGCTCTACGAGAAGACCGGTGACATCGACGCCGTGGTGGTGAGCACCACGGAGCACACGCACGCTTTCGCCGTGCTGCCGGCGCTGCAATCAAAGAAACACGTTTATTGCGAAAAACCGCTGACGCGCGACGTGTACGAGGCGCGGGTGATCACAAAGGCAGCAAAGGAGGCGGGTGTCGCCACCCAAATGGGCACCCAGATTCATGCCGGCAACAACTACCGACGGGTGGTGGAGAAAATCCAGTCCGGAGCCATCGGCCCGGTTCGCGAGGCCCACGTCTGGGTCGGACGCGCCTGGGGCTGGCAAAGCCGGGAAGCGGCCAAGCGCAACCGGGACATCGTCTGGTCATTTGAAACGCCGAAGGAAGCCCAGAAGCCGCCGGCGCATCTGGACTGGGACCTCTGGATCGGCCCGGCGCCGCACCGGCCGTTTCACTCCGTCTATTTCCCCGGGCCGAAGTGGTATCGCTGGTGGGACTTCGGCAACGGCACCATGTCCGACCTTGGCAGCCACTTCAACGATCTCCCTTTCTGGGCGCTCAAGCTCGATGCCCCAAAGTCCGTCGAGGCGTGGGGGCCGCCACCTCATCACGACATCGCACCGGCCTCAATGTCGGCGAGGTACATCTACGGCAGCCGCGGGGACATGCCGCCGGTCACACTCACGTGGCACCAGGGCGAGAACAAGCCGAAGATCTGGAAGGAGAAAGGCATCCCCCAATGGGGCAGCGGCATGCTCTTTATCGGCGACAAGGGCATGTTGCTATCCGACTACGGCAAACACATCCTGTTGCCAGAAAAGGAGTTCAAGGATTTTCAGGCACCCGAGCCGTGGATTGCTCCATCCATCGGGCACCATTCCGAATGGCTGCATGCCTGCAAGACCGGCGCGCCGACCACCTGCCACTTTGGCTACTCCGGGCCGCTCACCGAGGCCAACCATCTGGGCAACGTCGCCTATCGTGCCGAGAAAAAGATCGAGTGGGACACGGAACACTTGAAAATTCCAAACGCCCCGGACGCAGAGCGATTCCTGAAACGCGACTACCGAAAAGGCTGGAGCCTGGCCTGAACCGAGGCCGCTTAGCCAAGCGGCACATGGTCACGGCGGCGACTACCGGGCGAATCGGGCGTTGCGCCTTGGCCGTCTTTTGGCGGGCTTCTTTTTTTCGTAGCCGTTTCGGCTCTCTCTCCTTTGCTGCTTTTTGGGAGAGCGCACTGACTTGAACGCGCGTTCGGAATGTAAATCGTGCTCAACATCGTCGGGTATCGGTTTTTTGATCAACCGCTCGATGTCCAGCAGCAGACCGGCTTCCTCTTTGCTGCAAAATGTCCACGCCTGGCCTTCGCTTCCGGCGCGCGCGGTTCGGCCGATTCGGTGAATATACATCTCCGCTTCCGTCGGCAAATCGTAGTTGAACACATCCGTGATGCCATCCACATCGATCCCGCGCGCGGCAATGTCGGTGGCGACCAATACTTTCACCTTGCCTCTCCGGAAGTTGTCTAGCGCTTTGGTCCGCGCTGACTGGGTCTTGTTGCCGTGAATGGGCGCCGCAGATATCCCAACCCGCTCCAGTCGTTCGCAGACACGGTTCGCCTTATACTTCATCTGCGTGAAAACGATCGCGCGCCCCACCTCCGGGCCGCGGAGAATCGAAACGAGCAAATCATCCTTGTGATCACGATCCACGTACAGCAGCCGCTGGCAAATCTTCTCCACCGTCGGCTGTTCGGGGTTGATCGTGACCCGGGCCGGATTGACCAGCAGGCGCTTGGCAAAGACCTCCACGGCTGTCGGCAGCGTCGCGGAGAAAAACCCGGTCCGGCGTTCCTTTGGCAGCATGGCCAGGATTCGCTCAACGTCAGGGATAAAACCCATATCCAGCATGCGATCCGCCTCGTCGAGTATGAACGTCTTGACGGCATCGAGTTGCACGAACCCCTGCCCCATCAGGTCGAGCAGGCGTCCCGGCGTCGCGACGACAATATCGACGCCGCGGTTCATCGCCTTTTCCTGCGGGCCCTGTCCCACGCCGCCAAAAATCACCGTGTGGGAAACCTGCAGAAACCGGCCGTATGCCGTGATGCTGTCGCCGATCTGTGCCGCCAGTTCACGCGTCGGCGCAAGGATCAGCGCCCGGGGGCGGCGGCCCTCCGGGTTGATTTTCTCGGCAGCCAACTCCTGGAGCAACGGGATGGTGAACGCGGCGGTTTTGCCGGTACCGGTCTGTGCGCTGCCGAACAAATCCCGGCCATCGATCTGCGGCGGAATGGCCTTGGCCTGCACCGGTGTCGGCGTGGCGTAGCCTTCCTTTTTCAGCGCGTGCTGAACCTCCGGGATCAGCGAACCAAAGATGCCCTCCATCTCGAGTGCCTCCATTGGCTCGGCGATTTTGCGGGGCTGCCGTTGTTGGTCTGGACGAAACTGGTCGTCACGAGCCCTGCTTGGTTTGCCGCGTTTTCGCGATTTGCCACCGGCAAAACGCCCTCGTTTTTTATCGCCCCTATTGCGGGGTTTCCTCTCTGTCATTTAATCAATCAGTA
>QOAX01000043.1 GCA_003972865.1 Verrucomicrobiota bacterium
CGCAGCAACTCAACACCGAACTTGAGCCTGATGACTTCACCTCGGCCTATTACGAGGGCTGGGTAAATGTCTCAGTGAACCGCTGGAGTAAAAGCCCCTACTGGGGTGAAAAATCGACCCGACCCGCGCCTGCTGTTTTTGTGAATGGCGCTCGACAGACGCTCGAGGGCAATGCATTGGTGGCGGACTCCGCCTCGCGCAACGGTCACTTCATCACGTTCCTCTACACGGGCGATTATGACTTTAGCGAACACAAGGACGTGCACCTTGGGTTTTACAGCCATTACGCCCAAAACCAGGACAGCTCCGGAGCCGTCGAGTATTCCACCGATGAAGGCGAAACCTGGCTGCCGGTGGTTTACATGATCGACCGCAGCGACATCGTCAAAGATGACGACGGGAACGTGGACGCGATCACCACGCTGGAGCAGGTTCACGGCGATGTCGCCATCGGCTATCACCCCGACACGTTCGAGGAGGTCGGAGGATTCTACGGTGCCTATATCGGCGCGGAAATTGGCGAGGAGCTGGCCGCCTACATCAGTGGACGGATCGACGACAACCAAACCGAATCGAAGCGGTACGAGCTGTTCCGGCTGCCTGAAGCGGACGAAGAAAAAACGGTTCGCTTCCGTATCGCCACATCCGGCACCTGGAGCTGGTACTGGGGTATCGACAATTTCGGTCTCTACAGCATCGCGCCCAGCTCGATGCCGGAGGTCGTCGAGGCCAGCCCGGCCGCCGGAAGCCAGGGAGCCAACCCGATGCCGCTGATGACGTTCGTCATCAAGAACGGCGAGGCCAAGCTGGATCCGGGTTCGGTCAAGCTGGAGTTCAACGGAGCCGCCGCCGAGGGCATCACAGTGTCGGAAATCAAGATCGGCGCGGAGGATGGCCATCAGGTCACCTACCAGGTGACCGAGCTTTTGGAGCCGCTCTCGCAAAACAGCTTCAAGCTCACTTTCACGGAGGACTCCGCTGACAAACGGGAGGGGACCTACGAGGGAAGTTTCACCGTAGGCAACTTCGCCAGCCACAGTCTGCCCGAGCCGATCGCCTTCGAGTCGTTTGACGATCTGGAGGAGTTCACCCTGCCGGAGGGCTGGGCCGTGAAGAGCTACGTCAACGAGGCCGACGCGATCATCTTGGATGAGGATCCGGATGACTGGACCTCGATGACCTACGCCGGCTGGGCCAACGTATCACTGGACCGCTGGAAGAGTAGCCCCTACTGGACTGAAAAATCAGAGGCGCCAAGTCCCCCGGTATTCGTCAATGGCAAAGCCCAGTTCCCCGAAGGCAATTTCCTGATCGCCGACTCCGCTCTGCGCAACGCCCATTTCATGAGCGTGCTCGAGACGAAGGATTTCGACCTTGGCCAGCACGCCAACGTGCACCTTGGGTTTTACAGTCACTACTGCCAAAATCAGGACAACTCTGCCAACGTCGAGTACTCGATTGACGGCGGCGAAACCTGGCTGCCGGTCATCTACATGCTCGAACAGGCCGACATCGTCGCCGGTGACGGCGGCACAGCGGATGCGGTGGCAACCTTTGAAAATGCGCAGGGTGATGTCGCCCTGGTCGACAACCTCCTTTATCAGGATGAGGACGACTACTGGGACATGGAACCACTCGACGAACCGATCGGCGGCAGCTACGGGGCATTCATCGGAGCGGCCATCGACGAGTCGCTTGCGCCACACATCAGTGGGCGAGTCAACGACAGCCAGACAGAGTCCAAGCGCTACGAACTGCACCGCCTGCCCCAGGCCGACAATCAGGCCAAGGTGCGCATCCGATTTGCCATGAACGGCACCTGGAGCTGGTACTGGGCCGTCGACAACTTCGGCCTGTACAGCATCGAGGAGGCGCCCACGACTGCCCCGGCGATCGAGAGCATCTCGGCGGACGGCGGGGTCGTCACGATTAGCTGGCAGGGCGCGGCCGGGGTGCGCCTGCAGAAAACCGCCCGCTTGGCCAAGCCGAACTGGTCCGATATCGCCAATACTCAGGGGGAATCCTCCGCCAATGAGGTTGCCGACCAGGCGGAAGCCTACTATCGTTTGATCCGCGACTAGCACGGTCCGCTTGGCCAAAAAGGTACCATGAAAACAAAACAACCAGCCGGGCAGCGGCGGCGATTGGGGTTTACCCTGATCGAGCTGCTGGTGGTCATTGCCATCATCGCAATCCTCGCCTCCCTTCTGCTGCCGGCCCTGGCCAAGGCCAAGGGCATGGCCCACAAGATCAGCTGCCTCAACAACCACAAGCAGCTTGGCCTGGCAGTCCAGCTCTACTCGAGCGACAACGAAGACTGGCTCAACCCCATCCAGGAACGGCTCGCCTCCGGCATCGAGTCGAGCTGGCGTCCCTACCTCATGAGGTATCTCGGCGCGCGCTGGGATTCCAGCAAACAAATGTACCTCGGCGGGAGCAAGCCAATCTATGACTGCCCCACCGAGAATGCCAGGGGCAAAAAGGGAGACGTGTACCACCAGGGCAACCCGGCGGTCGTCGGCCAGTTTCGCGTCGGTGAGATCAGCATCGCCAGCGGCATCGGCGCGGTGAACGTCCACTGGACCAGGGGCGGCGCCCAGCCGCCCTTCGGCCGGCCGATCGGCTACGAGAACAACCTCTGCAACTGGGGCATGGTCGAGTCGGCCTCCGAGATGATCCTGCTGGGCGACGGCCACAGCAACATTGGCGGCTGGCCCAACGACGAGTGGTGGATCTGGAAGGAACTGGGCAATGCCAACTCCGCCGGCTACAACCGCTTCATCCAGAACGACCCCGGGGCGATGAGGCACGGGGGCAGTTCCAACTACGTGTTCGGGGACGGCCGGGCCGAGACGCTCGATCCCAATCTCATCCCGTGCGACGAGTCGGCCTGCTGGTGGTCCGCCCCTCAGAGCCCTCACTGACGCGCCGATGCAAGCTGCCGAAAAGAAACAACTCACCATCGCCGGCGTGTTGTTTGCGCTGGCCATCCTTTTTTTTGTCCTCTTCAGTTCATCCGAAGGCGAGGCGCTGGAATATTTTTACGACGAGAGCGAACAGAAACTGTTCACAACACCGACCGGTTCCATCCCACCGATAAAAGGCATCAACGACGACCAGCTCGATGGCGTCCGCGCCATCGTCATCGCGCCCAAGGGCCGGTGCGGCGACGAATCCGTCCGCCGCATAGCCTATCTTGAAAAGTGGTCGCCCCAGTTGAAGCAGCAAATGGAGGCCGCCGAACGGGCCAAAGCCGCCGGTCATGCCGTGCGCAATATCGTGGGTCGTTCACAGCGGAAATTTCACCAGTTCGTTCGGCGGAAAGATTCCACCCAATGGTACCACATGAACACCGATGAAGCCGCGAAGATCATGGCAACGCTGCGAACCAAGGATGACGAAGGGAAAATCCCCGAAGTTTGCACGCCGAACCGCTGAGCGATTCAGATGAACCTGTATTCGCCAGTCCTACTGACGGCCCTGCTGGTTGCGCCGGTTTTCAGCATAGCCGAGACGCAAGAGACCAGTCTCGAGGCACCCGGACCGAACTCGCCGGACGAGCCCTTGGCCAAGCAGATGTCCGTGGCCAAAGCGGTGGACTTTATCGACCGAGCCTCGCTCCACTGGCAACGCTCCCGCAAGTGCGTCACCTGCCACACCAACGGCGCCTACCTCATGGCCCGCGGCCAACTGAAAGCCAATCCCGCGCCGCACATTTCCGTCCGCAATTTTTTCGAGCAATACGTCGACGGCTGGGCGGAAAAGAAACCGGATCCGGAAGGCATCGTCGCCACCGCCTCCGCACTCGCCATGGACGACGCGGCCAAGGGCAAACTCACCAAGTCCACCCAGGCTGCCTTCGACGCGGCCTGGAAAATACAGCGGGCCGACGGCTCGTGGGACTGGCTCAAGTGTGGCTGGGGACCGTTCGAGTCTGACGACCACTATGGCGTCACCCTCGCCGCCATTGCCACCGCCAAGGCACCGGGTGACTACGCGCAAACCGGCCAAGCCGCCGCCGGCTTGGCCAAGCTCCGGAGCTGGCTGGAGAACCATCCGCCCAGGCTGCCGCACCACAAGGCCATGATGCTCTGGCTTGGCCGCGAGTTGCCCAAGTGGGTGAAAAAGGAGGACCGGCAACGTTGGCAAAAAGAGTTGCTTGGCCTACAGTTGCCGGACGGTGGCTGGGCCACCGCCGGGTTGGGGGATTGGAAACGCAACGACGGTTCCCCGCAGACTCTCGACAAGGCCGACGGCTACGGAACCGGCTTTGTGATTTTTTCCCTCCGCCAATCCGGCCTGCCGTCGAGCCACCCGGCGATTCGACTTGGCATCGACTGGCTGAAAACCCACCAACGCGAAAGCGGCCGGTGGTTCACCCGGTCGCCCTACAAGGACGGCAGGCACTACATCAGTCACGCCGGAACGGTCTTCGCGCTGCTGGCGCTGGCCGAGTGCGGCGAACTGAAATAACTTGGATGGACATAACCTCATTTAACTTCCCGACGGACACGCGTGTCGGCCCGGGAGTCATCGGGCAAATCAACGAAACCCTGCTCTCGCTTGGCATCCACCGGCCGCTGGTCGTGACCGATTCCGGCCTGCTGGCCACCGACGCCTTCAAGAAACTCGCCGGCGCCCTGCTCCCCGGGGAGCCGGATCGCGACTGGTTTTTGCACTCCGGCGTGCAGCCCAACCCCACCGAGGAGAACACCCGCGGCGCGGCCGAGTTGGCCTTGGCCAAGGGCTGCGACGGCATTATTGGCCTCGGCGGCGGCAGCGCGCTCGATGCCGCCAAGGTTTGCCGCATCCTCATCAAGCAGCCGCAACTCAAGCTCGCTGACTACGACTGGGAAGCCGACTGGAGCGGCCTACTGCCGTTCATCGCCGTGCCCACCACCGCCGGCACCGGCAGCGAAGTCGGCCGCAGCGGCGTGGTCACCCCCGACGGCGCCGACAGCAAGGGCATGTATTTTCACCCGGAATTGCTGGCCAAATGCGTCTTCCTCGATCCCGAATTGACCACCGGCCTGCCGCCGGGCCTGACTGCCGCCACCGGGCTCGACGCCCTCACCCACTGCATCGAGTCGTACACCTCGCCGGTGTTTCAGCCGCTGTGCGACGGCGTCGCGCTCGAGGGCATCGCGCTTATCGTGCGAGCGCTTCCGGCAGCCATCACCGATGGCTCGGACATCGACGCCCGCGGCCACATGCTCGTCGCCGCCGCGATGGGCGGCGTGGCATTCCAAAAGGATCTCGGCGCAACGCACTCGCTGGCGCATCCGCTCTCGGCGATTTGCGGCGTGCACCACGGCACGGCCAACGCCATCTGCCTGCCGCACGTCATGCGCTTCAACGCTCATCGCAAACCGGGTGTCTATCGCCGCATCGGCTTGGCCTCCGGGCTCGACATCGTCTCGTGCAGCGACACCGAGGCTGACGAGCAAACCGTCCAATTCATCGACGACTTCATCCAACGCTGCGGCATGCCTCCGTCGCTTGAGGATGTCGGCGTGGAGGAACAAAACATCGAGGCGCTGGCCGATCAGGCCTGGGTCGATCCCTGCCACCAAACCAACCCCGTGTCGGTCACGCGTGAGGATTTGAAGGAACTTTTTCTGAAAGCACTGTGAGCGATTTTCCAACTCAACTTTTGATCAACGGCCAGTGGCTTGACGGCTCCGGAGCCAAGCGCTTGGCCATCGTCAACCCGGCGACGGAGGAGACGTTCGCCGAGGTCAGTTCCGCCACCGCGGGTGAAATTGGCCAAGCGGCCGAGGCGGGCCAGGCGGCGTTCGAATCCGGCTGGCGCGACATGCCGCCGGGCCAGCGCACCGAGCTGTTGCACGGCTTGGCCAAGCGCATCCGCGACAACATCGAGGCCATCGCCCAGCTCGAGACGCGCAACGGCGGCAAGCCGATCGGCGATGCCCGCTGGGAGGCCGACGCCGGGGCGAAGGTCTTCGAGTATTACGCCGGGGCCATCGGCCACTTGTGCGGCCGGACGATCCCCGTGGCGCGGGGCGGGTTCGACTTCACCCTGCGGCAGCCGATGGGCGTCATTGCTGCAATCACGCCGTGGAATTTTCCGTTCCTCATCGCATGCTGGAAAGTCGCCCCGGCGCTGGCCGCCGGCAATTCGGTCGTGCTCAAGCCGGCGTCGCTCACGCCGCTGACCGCGCTGCTGCTCGGCCAACTAGCGCGGGAAGCCGGCCTGCCCGACGGCGTGCTGCAGGTGTTGCCCGGCGCCGGCTCGGAAGCCGGCAACGCGCTGGCCACCCATCCGCTCGTCCGCAAAATCGGCTTCACCGGCTCGACCGAGGTCGGCGCAAAAATCATGAAACTCGCCGCTGACGACATCAAGCGCGTGTCGCTCGAGCTCGGCGGCAAGTCGCCGAACATCGTCTTCGCCGATGCCGACTGGCAGCGCGCCGCCGCCGAGTCGCCGATGAGCGTGTTCGCCAACACCGGACAGGACTGCTGCGCCCGCAGTCGCATGTTCATCGAGCAATCGATCTTCGACGATTTCGTGAACCAGTTTGTCGCCGCCACCGAGTCGCTCAAGATAGGCGATCCGACGCTCGACGAAACACAGCTTGGCCCGATGGTCAGCGCGGCACAGCGCGAAACCTCCGAGTCATTCGTCACCGAGGCCAGGGGCGCTGGCCGCGACATCCGCACTGGCGGCGACCGGCCAAGCGAGCACGGTTTTTATCTGAATCCCGCCGT
Organism: Verrucomicrobiota bacterium; assembly: GCA_003972865.1. Lineage (GTDB taxonomy): Bacteria > Verrucomicrobiota > Verrucomicrobiia > Limisphaerales > UBA1096 > UBA1096. Next base: position 6,730 of record QOAX01000043.1, read on the forward strand.
GATCACCGGCGTCGAGATCGGTGACCGCGCGTGGCGCGAGGAAATTTTCGGGCCGGTCGTTTGCCTGCGCCCGTTCACCGACGAGGCCAAAATGTTGCGAGAGGTGAACGACACCAACTTCGGCCTGAGCGGCTCCATTTGGTCGAACGACCTGAGCCGGGCGCTGCGCGTGGCGCGGCAAGTCGAGAGCGGCGTCATCAGCATCAACACCCACTCGAGCGTGCACACCGAGGCACCGTTCGGCGGGTTCAAGCGCAGCGGCCTTGGTCGCGATCTCGGCATGTCCGCGATGGAGGCCTGCACCGAGGTCAAGAACATTTACGTCGGCGAATAGCCCATGAACGAAGCACGACATCAAATCATCCGCTTGGCCAAGCGCTTGGCTGGGGTTTGCCTGTTGCTCGTTGTGTTGTCGCTTGGCCAAACGGCTCCGGCTGGCTGGGTGGCTTACAACGACTTTGGCGCGCCGAGCCACCGTGACAAATCCATCTCCCGCATTGGTGCGACGTTGGCTGAACTGAAAGCCAGCACCGGCACGGTCTTGAAAACCGGCAACCTCATCGACATCGCCACCGGCCAAGCGGGCGGCGTTCAATTGAAATTATCCATAAACGGCTCGCCGCTTGGCCAAGCGGAGATCGGCGACGACGCACCCGCCGGCACCGATGCGGGAGGCGTGTTCGCCAACTGGGTCAATTGCGCGGGCGGCACACCGCTCCCGGCCGGCAAAGTTCATTTTATCGACCTGTCCGGGCTCGATCCGGCCAGATACTACGAACTGGTTTTGTTCGCAAGCACACCGGCCGGTGGCGCGGCCAAGTCAGTTTCATTCACGCTGTGGGATGTCTCGACGTTCGAGAATCGAAGTGCCGTGGCGCCGGGCCGTGTCACGGTCAACGGCCAGTTCAACCGCACAACAACAATCGATACCGCCGGAAACGCCCAGACGGCGCGTGGCGATGTCTGCCGGTATGAATTCATCCAGAGCGGCAACGACGGCGACCTGCGCGTGATCCTCCAGTCTCCCAGCGGTGGCCAGTTGAACGCCCTCATGCTGCGCGAGCAAACGCCACCGGTGCTCGCCACCAAGCCGATCATTGCCCTCGGCGAGGATCACGCCGTCATTCGCGGCACCATCGCCGACCCGGCCAAGGGCACGGTCGAGTTGCGCTGGCGTGAGGCCGGCAGCGAGGCGACTTGGAAATCGCGTGAATTGACACCGGACACAAGCGGCGCGGTCGTGGCCCGGCTCGACTCTCTGCCGGTCTTCGTCGAGCAGGAGTTTGTTTTTGTGCAGCGAACTGCTGACGGCGAAATCACCTCCGAGGCGCAAACCATCCGGCCGCAAAAGCTGGGTGTGATCTACTCGACCGGCTTCGAGCCGACCGAGCCGGTGGCGTTCCTGCCGGGAGCGTTCACGACGCAGACCGGCCCGTGGCGCGTGGCCAAGGGCAGCGCAGAAATCCAAAGCAGTCGCGTCGCGCATGGCGGCCAGGCGGTGCGCACCGGCGACTGCGTCATCGAGATGACCCTCGAGAACCCGGAGCCGGTGCTGTGGGCCGATGCGTTCATACAGGATCGCGGCATTAGCCAGGCGCGACAGATTCCCGATGGCATTGCAAGCAGCTTGCTGCTGTTTCGCGGCGGGAAACTCATCGCTCTCGACGGCGACGGCTCAGGCGGCGGTAACTTCATCACAGTAGCGGAGCTGCCGAGCGACCGATTCACGCGCCTCACCATTCGCACCGACTACGAAGCCAAGCGGTTCGACGTGTGGGTGGACGGCAAGCCGGCCTTGGACAAGCTCGGTTTCAAGGACAACTCGGTGACACGCTTCCACGGGGCCAAGCGCCTAGCCGGCGCGAACAGTTATCTCGACGACTTCAGCCTCTCGACCTGGGGGCTCGATCGCGACAGCGACGGCGACGGCTTGGTCGATCTCGACGAGGCCAAGTTTTACGGCTCGTACCCTCTGCTCGCCGACAGCGACCGCGACGGCGCGAGCGACGCTCATGAGATCGCTGCCGGGACGCATCCGGCCGATCCCGCCTCGATTTTCGCCGTGAAAATTGACTCGGCCACCGGAGGCAAAACCAAGCTCTCGATCCCGACACTCACCGGCCTCGAGTACACGCTGCAGCGTCGCGCTGCGCTTGGCCAAGGGCACTGGGAAACTCTCCCCGGCTTCGAGAACGTGCCCGGCGACGGCAGCGTACAGTCGTTCCTCGAGACACCGGACGGCCGCAACTATTTTTACCGTGGCGTCATCGTGAACCGCCTCAACGCCGTGAATCCCTGACATGATCCGACGAAATAAACCTTGGCCAATCGCGCCCGTTATTACGGCCGTGCTGCTGCTCAGTTGCGTTTCCGGGTTCGCGCAAAGCCCGGTGAACCAGTGGGTGCTCTCGCCGGAAAACATCGACATCACAACGGTGAAAGACTTGGCCGGGAGCGAGGACGGCCTGCTGCACGGGCGAATGGTGCCGACGCAAAACCCGCCGGCGCTCTACTTCGACGGGACGGACACCTACATCGAGTTGGCCGGCAAGGACGAGGCCAAGACGCTGCCAACAGGCAAGCTCACCGCCGAGGCGTGGGTGGCCGTGAACTCACCGGCCGAGTGGGGCGGCATCGTCGGCTGTCTGCAGGACAATGGCAGTTTCGAGAAAGGCTGGGTACTCGGCTACAACAACGACAAGTTCAACTTCGCGTTGTCCACCGGCGGCGATCTCACCTACCTGAACGCCTCGACCTCGTTCCAGACCGGACGCTGGTATCACGTCGTCGGCACCTACAACGGCTCTCGGATGCGCATTTACGTCAATGGCACCGAACGCGGCAGCAATACCAACCGCCGGGGGACGATTGACTACTCGCCGGCCACATTCGTCATCGGCTGCTACCTCGACGACAACGAGTTTTATCCGCTGGAGGGCTTCATCTCCGAGGTGCGCCTTTACAACCGCGCGCTCTCGAGCCAGCAGATTCGCAACCGCTACAACAGCACCAAGGGTAAACACGCCACCCGCCCCAAGCCACCGGTCGTTCTCACCAACCGTGAGTTGAGCGCCGGGCCGTACCTCGCGTTTACCTCACCGAGCGAGGCGGTCGTCCGCTGGGAAACCGCCAAGCCGGTGCCCACGAGGCTGGCGTACGGCACGACGCCGACGCTTCAAAACCGCATCAATCTGCCGAAGAAGACACGGCAGCACGAGGCCGTTATCCCCGGCATCCAACCCGGGACGGCGTATCATTACTCGGTCGGCGTCGAGCAGGACGGGCAGACCCAGTGGCTTGCTCCGGCAACCGGTGAATCCGATTTCAACTATTCGCGCCCGGACATCACCGGCGTCGAGTCGCCGTACGCGGAGGATGAGCGGATGCGCAAAAGCCGCGCGGCCGCCGAGGCGATCCTCGCGGCCACTGGCATTCGCAAGGGCTACTGTATCGACTACGGCTGCGGCGAGGGGCGGCTGGCGTTCGCCCTGGCCAAGCGCACTGAGTTGACTGTTATCGGCGTGACCGCCGATGCCGGCGAGGCAGCCCGTGCACGGACAGCATTGCGGCGGGCCGGCATTTACGGCACACGGGTGACGATCCATCACCGGCCCTTGGCCAAGCTGGGGCACACGGACAACCTGTTCAATCTCGCCGTGTCGAGCGAGCTGTTGCACAAGGGCACTCTGCCCGGCGATCGGGCGGAATTGTTGCGTGTCCTCCGGCCAAGCGGCGGCGTGCTGGCGCTCGGCGGCCTGCCGCAAAGCGGCTTGGCCAAGCTCATCACTGGCTCGCCCCTTGCCCGGGGAACCACCACCGAGGCCAGTGGTGAACTGCTCTTGGCCAAGCGCAAGCCGCTCGATGGCGCGGGCGAATGGACCCACACTTACGGCACCGCCGCGCAGACCGCCAACAGCGGCGACGAGATCGTCAACGGCAGCAAAATGGCGTTGCAGTGGTTCGGCAAGCCGGGCGCGCGCGGCATGATCGACCGGCAGGGGCGCAACCCGCCGCCGCTCACCAGCAACGGCTTCCTTTACGTGCAGGGCGACAACCGCATTTGGGGACAGGACGCCTTCAACGGGACGATCCTCTGGAATTATGAGTTCCCGAGTGAACTGCGCCGCGTCAACACGCCGCGCGACGGCAGCAACATGTGCGCGGATGACTCGTCGCTGTTCGTCGCGATGCGCGACCGCGCCTATCGGTTCGACGGCCAAACCGGACGACTGCTTCGGAGTTTCCCGGTCGTCAGTGCCGACGTGGCCAACTGGGGCTACATCGCCAACGACGGCGGCCTGCTGTTCGGCGGTGGCGTCAAGCCCGGCTCGGAGTACACGAAATTCAAGGGCACGCCGTACTGGTACGACTCCACCGGCACGCAGGACACGGCCAAGGTCTGCAGCGACAACCTGTTCGCGATCGACAAGCAGACCGGCCGCAAAAAATGGGAGTATCGCGGCGGTAAAATCATCAACACCACGATTGCCATCGGCGGTGGGCGGGTGTACTTCGTCGAGTCGAATTCATCGAGCCTCCGGAACGAGCCGACCAGCCGCATCGACTCGAGCAGCCTGTGGTCGAGCCTGCGGCTCGTCGCGCTGAACCAGCAGACCGGAGCAAAAGCCTGGAGCAAATCGATCACCGTCAACAAGTCGCCCTACCCGGTCGTGTTCTTCCTCGCGCAAACCAAAGATCGGCTGATCCTCAGCTACACCACCAGCCGTTATTACGTGGACGCCTTTTCCACAAGCAACGGCAGCAAGGTCTGGTCGAAGAACCACTCGTGGAACCGCAACCATCACGGCGGGCACATGTACCATCCGGTGATCGTGGGAGACGCGGTGATCGTCGAGCCGTACGGCTACCGCCTGTCCAACGGCGGCACCGTGCATCGCGGCCTGCCGCAGCGCGGCGGATGCAGCACGATGTCCGCCTCGCACAACACGGTGCATTACATCAACTGGGATTACGACAAGGGCTCGATGTATTTCTGGGACGTGGACACCGGGAAACGCCGGCTGATGGTCGGCTCGCGGTCGAGTTGCTGGCTCTCGCTCATCTCCGGCAACGGCAT
>QOAX01000022.1 GCA_003972865.1 Verrucomicrobiota bacterium
CGTGATTGTGGCCGTTCATGTACGCCACAACACTTCTGTTCTCCCGTACCACGGCCAGCACCTCGGCGGCGTTCCACAGGTTGTGCACGTTTTCCGGATACACCGGGAAGTGGCAGAACAAAACCACCCGCTCCCCAGCCCGCTTGGCCTCATTCAACGCCTTTTTCAGCCAGTCCAGTTGCGCTTGGCCAACGGCGCCGTTCCAGGTCGGCGTGCCGCTTGGCAGTTTCCTGTGAGCCACCTCGGCGGCCTTGTGGCGCGGGTCACTCGCTGGATAGGCGTGCAGGCTGACGTCATTTCCATCCAGCGCGATGAAGCGATAACCTTGATAACGAAACTGGTAGTACCGCGACTTGAGACCAAGCGCCGCGGGCACCTTGGCCTTGAGGTCATCGGCCACTTCAAAATCGTGATTGCCGAGGACGTGGTAATGGTCGGCCTTGAGTTTTTCGTAGATTGGCGCCACGTCCGCAAAGCTCTTGAAGTCGCGGTCGATGAAGTCGCCGAGGTGCACGACGAACTGCAGGTCGAGCCGGTTCAGGTGCTCGACACACGCCGTCAGTTTTTTCGGCGACAACGCGTACTGACGCTGCGCCGTCTTCGGCACCTTGATGTTGCAGTACTGGCAGTCAGCAATCACGCCAAAGGAAAAGATCGGCTCGCCGCTGCGCTGTGCCAGCACCGAACCGTGCCCGCAAAGCCAGGCGCCGAGGCAGACCGCCAGGCCCGCCATGATCGTCCGCCGCTTCATCGGCTCACGAGATCGCTGCTGTGTTCCTGCATCCACAACATGTCGGGGTTGTTCGGCGTGGAAACATTGAGCTTCAATTCCCGGCCCTTGGTCAGCGGCGGGATCGTCCGGGGGTCGAGCCACTTCTGGATTTCCGAGTGCCCGTCGGCGAAGGCAATCCCGGCGGCGTTGTTGTGGTACGAGGCGGGGTAGTCCACCAGCATCATCGCCTTTGGCTTGTCCGGATAGCCGGTCATGTCCACCGCGAAATAGCCGTCGTTGATGCTGTCCTCCCGCTCATCCAGCAGCACCATCGCCTCGGACGGTGAGGGGTCAACAATCTGGTGCATCTTCACGAATACCCGGTACGGCCCGCTGTCCGGCTGGCGCGACCCCATGCCCGCGCCGCCCCAACCGGGGCCGCCCATCCAGCATTGCATCGACATGCTCCGCACTCTCGGCAATGTTTTGCCCTGCCATTTGCCGGTGGTCGTGTCTGCCGGGCAACGCCAAATCTGGGTGGAGTTGCCGCAGTACTCCCAGAGCGGACTGGTCTTAATGACGATCTCCGGTAGCACATCATCCGCACCGCTCGTTGGCAGGTCGAGCCAGCCGAATACCCAGCGCGGCCCGGCCCAACGCCGGCCGGTTCGCATTCCTTCCTTGGACAAAACCAGGCCGTCGTCGTTGTCCTCGGCGTACATGCGCCATGCCAGCATCAGTTGCTTGGAATTGTTCATGCAGGCGATACCGTGCGCCTTGGTCTTGGCCTTGGCCAGGGCAGGCAAAAGTATCCCCGCGAGGATCGCAATAATCGCGATGACCACCAGTAACTCGATCAACGTAAACGCCCGCTTTGGCTTGACCTGAAGGGCATGCTCCATGCGGAAGATGCTGCTTTTGCGCCTCTCCACCGTCAATGTTCGTTTCGAACCACAACCTGCCTCTGCTTGACCAAACTTTAACCTCAGAGCTTCCAGCCTTGGCGATATTCCCGGCGGACGTAACGGTTGGCCTTTTCGCTGTTGGTCGAGCGCAACTCCTTGGCGTCCCACTGTACCGGCTCTCCAGCGCGTATGGCGAGGTTGCCCAGCAGCACCATTTCGGTGAACGGCCCGGCGATCTCGAAACGGCTCAGCGGCTTGTGGCCGTCGCCGGTGGCGGCGTTCACCCACTCGACGTAGTTGCCCCTGGTTCGAGGCAGCGTCTTCGGCGTGTTGGCCTCTATCTGTTTGACCTCGTCCTCGTCGCGCCCGGTGATTTTCCATTCGGTGCCTCTGCGACTAAAGAACATCCTGCCCTTGTCCCCAATCAACAAAGAGCCGTAACCCTTCCCCCCTTTGTCGACCATGTTGACCCCGCCAGCGGTCTCGAGGGACGGCGCGTTCTGCACCCCGTTCTTTTTGCCGTCGTACCAGACCAGTTTCACCGGCGGACGGCTGCCGCGGTAGCCGAAATGGTAATCGATGACCGCCCAGTTTGGGGCACTCTCGCCGGTGTTGCCACCGTGCCGGGCGCTCACGCTGGTGGGGGAACCCAGTTCCAAACTCCACCAGGCCATGTCCATGATGTGACAGGCCATGTCGCCGAGCGCCCCGGTGCCAAAGTCCCACCAGCCGCGCCATGAAAACGGAACGTAACCTTTGCCGTACGGGCGGTACGCCGCCGAGCCAAGCCACAAATCCCAGTCCAAGCCTTTGGGCACGTCGGCCCTGACCGGACGCGCCTTCATGCCCTGCGGCCAGATTGGGCGGTTGGTCCAGATGTGCGCCTCGGTAACGTTGCCAATGATCCCGGCGCGAACCAACTCGACCGCACGGCGGATCGGCTCGCCGGCGTGCGCCTGGTTGCCCATCTGGGTGGTCACGCCGGTTTCCCTGGCCAAGCGGGTCAGGTCACGCGCCTCGTACACGTCGTGAGTCAACGGCTTCTGTGTGTAACAATGCTTGCCCATCTTCATCGCCATCGAGGTGGCCGCGGCGTGGGTGTGGTCGGGCGTGGAGATAGTGCAGGCGTCGATGCTCTTGCCCATCTTTTCGAGCATCACGCGAAAGTCGACGAAGCGCTTGGCCTTGGCGTGGGTCTTGAACATCGCATCGGCGCGGGACTCGTCCACGTCACACAGCGCGACAATGTCTGCCCCGGCCTTGGCGGCCCCGGTGATGTCCGCCCGGCCCTTGCCGCCGGAGCCGATGCCGGCGACGGCGAGTCGGCTGTTTGCGCCGAACACACGGCTTGGCACGACTTGAAAGCCAAAGGTGGCTACTGCGCTCGCGCCGATGAATCGCCGGCGTGTCATGTCTGTTTTGTTCTGCTTGGTTTTCATTGTGTCAATCACTTCCACTTCTCACGCCACATGTCGACGGTCATTTGATCCGCCTTCATCCAGTCGGCGTTCCCGGCGTAGTGGAGCACGTTGGGGCCGCCGTTGTGGCGCTTGTTGGAGACCCGCCGGCCATAGGTGGGATCGATCTGCTTGGAACTGGAAATGTGCGACGGATGCCAGACGTCATGACGCCGGATGTCCGAGTCGCTCAGGCCGGTCACGATCCCCCGCCAGTGGCCGTCCTCGTTGTCGGCAATGTAGATTGTCTCGGTCGGACGCTGGAAATTCACGAGCGGCGTGGGGTCGTTGATCTCGAAGCCAATGCTGTCGCGGGTGCTCCGGAACGACCAAGAACTGTCCACATAACAAATGACCTGCTTCTTGTCCGGGTAGCTTGGACAGCGATAGATTTTCACCTTACGGAAATCCCTTTCCGTGCCTCCCTCGGGCATGTACGGCATGTAAACCAAGAACCAAAGCACGTTGTTGCCGCGCGGTATTTTCCCCTCGAAATCCTCTGCGTACATCTGAATAGCCAGACCGATCTGGTGCAGATTGTTGAGACAGGAGGCACGCTGCCCGGCCGCCTTGGCCTTGGCCAGCGCCGGAAGCAACAGGCTCGCGAGGATGGCGATGATCGCGATCACCACCAGCAACTCGATCAGTGTAAAGCCACGCTTGGTCAAGCGACGGTTTTCTGGCTGCGGTAAGACTATTGATTTCATTTTATTTCATCAATGTAACGCCGGACGGAGTTCCAATCCACCGACGATCCGGCCCTCGGCCTCATTCAACTCCCTCAACCGCTCATATACACGATCCTTCTCGAAATACTCCAACGCCATTCCGACAAAGATATGACCGTGGCGTGCCTCGGACACCCAAAGATCGTGGTAGAACTGCTGCAGCTCTTTGTCGTCTCCAAGCGCCCCGGACACAAGCCGAAAACGCTCCGCGCCACGGCATTCGATGATCGACGCCAGCAGCAGCCGGTCGAGAAACCGCCGCAGCGTGTCGGTGTGCAGCAAATCCATCAGCGCCTTAATGTACGGATCCTGCCCGATCTCCCTCGCCAACGGTATGCCGCGCCGCCGCATCACCTGGTACACCTGCTGGAAATGCTCCAGTTCCTCGACGCCGGTGGCGATCAACTCTGGGATGATCTCGAGTCGGTCCGGATACTTGGCCACGAGGCTCATCGCCAGTGCCGAGGCCTTGCGCTCGCAGTCGGCATGGTCCTGCAGAAACGACGGCAGATCGGCCATCACGGCATCGACCCACCCCGGCCTGGTGGCCACGGTCAGTTCGAGGGACAATTTCATTCAGCGGCGAACAGGCTACCAACTTGGCCAAGCGCTTGGCAACGCACCAAGAAGAGAGAGCGAACGCCCCTTGGCCATTTGGCACTCCCCTTGGCCAAGCGCCTGGTTTAGGTTTGCGGCGCGTCCGCTTGGGACAAACCGCATGAGTGACAAAACCAGACTGGCCGTACTCGGCTCCGGCAAGGGGTCGAACTTCCTCTCGCTGGCCAAGGCCTGCGCCAACGGGTCGCTGCCGGCGCAGATCGTGCTGGTCGCCAGCGACGTCGGCGGGGCGGGGATTTTGGAGCGCGCCGGGGAGTTTGGCCTGCCGGCCCGGTTCATCGAGCCGGGACGATTCCGCACCAAGCTGGACGAAACCGCCGAGGCGGCCTACGTCGCCGCGCTCAATGATTCCGGCGCCGAGTGGGTGGCCCTGGCCGGTTTCATGCGCATTTTGAAGGGTGATTTTCTGCGTGCATTCGAGAAAAAGGTTGTTAACATCCACCCCTCTTTGCTGCCCGCATTTCCGGGGCTGGAGGCTTGGAAGCAGGCGCACGACTACGGGGTGAAGGCCACCGGTTGCACGGTTCACATGGTGGATCACGGCATCGACACCGGACCCATTCTGGCACAGGGCGTTGTGCCCGTGCTTGAGGACGACACCGCCGAGACGCTCCACCAGCGCATCCAGCAAGAGGAGCACACGCTATATCCGCGAACACTCGCCCGTTTGTTCAACGGCGAGATTCGTATTTAACACTCCGCATGGAGTATGAAGATGAACATAAAACTGCCGCGCAGGACTTGGCGATTCAACCCGGCCGCCCGGGTGAAGCAATCCGCCAAGCGCTACGCCCGTGCCCGGGCCAAGCTGACCGCGCGGCGGCAAATCCATGAGTAAAAAGAAACTCCTACGATTCGGACTGCCCAAGGGGAGCCTCGAGAAACCGACCATCGAGAAGATGGCCAAGGCCGGGTACAACATCCGCGTCAGCAGCCGTTCACTGGTGCCGTACGTGGACGACCCGGAGCTCGAGATCCGTCTCATCCGCGCGCAGGAAATCAGCCGCTACGTCGAGCTGGGCTACCTCGACTGCGGTATCACCGGACTGGACTGGATCATGGAAAACGGCTCCAAGGTGCACGAGGTGACTGAGTTGCTTTTCAGCCGCGCCACCCGCCGCCCCGCCCGCTGGGTGCTCTGCGTGCCGGAGGAGTCTCCCATCAAGAGCGTCAAGGGCCTGAAAGGCAAGCGCGTCGCCACCGAGGTCGTGAACCTTACCCGGAAATACCTGCGCAAAAACGGCGTCAAGGCCAGCGTCGAGTTCTCGTGGGGCGCCACCGAGGGGAAGGCCCGCGAACTGGTCGATGCCATTGTCGAGGTCACCGAGACCGGCTCGAGCCTGGCGGCCAACAAGCTGCGCATCATCGACGAGCTGCTCTCCTCCACTCCGCGCCTGATTTCCAACCGCGAAACCTGGAAGAACGACTGGAAGCGCAACAAGATCGAGACCATCGCCATGCTCCTGCGAGGCGCGCTCGACGCGGAGACCCGGGTCGGAATGAAATTCAACATCGAGGAAAAAAATCTGTCAAAGGTGTTGAAAAAGCTGCCCGCCTTGCGTAATCCAACCGTCTCCGGCTTGAGCGGCAGCGGCTGGGTGGCGGTCGAGACCGTCATCGAGGAAGTTGTCGCCCGGGAAATCATCCCGGCGCTCAAGACCGCCGGGGCAGAGGGCATCATTGAGTATCCGCTCAACAAGGTTGTCCATTAATTTATTTAACTGAGAAAGAAACAACGGAAGCAAGACATACATGGGTTCACTGAAGAAACGCCGGAAAGCGAAGATCAACAAGCACAAGCGCAAGAAAAAATCCCGCGCCAATCGCCACAAGAAGCGTACCTGGCAGAAGTAGCCGGCCAGGCTGGCGCTGCCGGTGTTCCGGGTGACCCCCCCCGACCATGAGACGCGGTTCACAAATGAGACTGTTACTCGGGCTGACCCTGCTGTGGCTCAGCCCCGGATGCTCCACTTCACCGCTGGCCAAGCCGCGCCCCGGCGTCCCCTCCGGCATTCACGGCCTCAACCTCGAGGAGCTCACCGAACCCGACACCCCGGGTTTCCGGAACCGTGTCGAGGGGCTCACCCATTACCTGACAAGCCGCAGCCTCGAGTTTCGCGGCAAACCGACCGACTCCCTAAAGCACCTCGAGGCCGCCGCCAAGGCAGATCCCTCGCAGGAAACCGTGGTCGTCCAGGCCGCGCGGCGTTTCCTTCAAAAGAAAAAAACCGACAAGGCCATCGAGATTCTCCGGCTTGGCCAGGCGGCCAACCCGGAATCGGTGACGACGCACGAGTGGCTCGGCCTCGCCTACCAGCAGGCCAGCCAGCCGGACGAGGCCATCGCCGCCTTCGAGACCGCCCTGGCCAGCCCGCGCCCGACCCTCATCTCCATTCGCGGCCTGGCCAAGCTCCACGCCGCGGCCAAGCGCTTCGACGATGCCTTCAAGGTGCTCGACACCGCGCTCACCAAGGAGGGATTCGAGCCGGAATTCTGGCTGGGCATCGCCGACCTGTACCGCGACACCGGCCTGGGCGCCCGGGCCAAGATGGACAAGATCAAGGCCGGCATCATCACCAGCCTCGACAAGGCCAGCGCACTCAAGCCGGAGAATCCGCTGACCCTTCACCGCCTGGCCGACTACTACAAGGTCTGGGGTGAAAACGACAAGGCCATTGCGCTGTTCATCCAGTTGATCGAGCTAAACCCCGGCCTGCTCAATGTCCGTGAGCAGTTGGCCGATCTCTACCTGCGGGCGGACAAGACCCAGGATGCCGCCAAGCAACTCGAGGCCATCCTGCGCGAGCGCCCCACCAACGAGCGCGCGTTGTTCGTGCTCGGCGGCATCAAGCGCGACCTCGACAAGCTCGACGAGGCGGCCGCCCACTTTGAGACCGTCCTCAAGATCAACCCCAAGTTCGAGCCGGCCTACTACGAACTCGCCGGCGTGCAGCTCTTCCAGAACAAGCCCAACGACACGCTCGCCACGCTCAAGACAGCCGGAGAGCGGTTCAAGCCGACTTTCATCAACAAGTTTTACGCCGGCCTCGCCCACAGTTCCCTCCACCAATACCCGAAGGCCATCGAGAACCTGCTTGAGGCCGAGGAACTGGCCCAGGCCGTGGAAAAAAACCGGCTCACGCACTTTTTCTATTTCCAGCTTGGCGCCGCCTACGAGCGAAACCGCCAGTACGACACGGCCCATACCACCTTCGAGAAGGCCATCGGGATGTCACCCGAATACCACAACGCCATGAACTACCTCGGCTACATGTGGGCGGACATCAACCGCAACCTCGACGAGGCGGCCAAGTACATTACCAGGGCCAACGAACTCGCCCCCGACAACGCCGCGTACGTCGACAGTCTCGGCTGGCTCTACTACCGGCAGGGCAAGCACAGCGAGGCGCTCGCCGAGCTGCGGCGCGCCGCCGAGCTGATGAAGGACGAGCCGGACTCCACCATTCACGAGCACATCGGCGACACGCTCCATCAGCTTGGCCAGCCGGACGAGGCCCGGGCCGAGTGGGAGACGTCGCTTGGCCTCCTCCGCGAGCAGGAGAAAAAAATGACCGCTCCCGACGCCTACCTGCTTGAGCAACTTGGCAACGTGCTGCACAAGCTTGGCCGGGCGGACGAGGCCACGGCCGCCTGGCAACGCGGCTACAAGATCACCCCCACCAAGGCGCTCCGCCAAAAACTTCACCCCGAAAAAAAGGAGGGGTGATGGCCTACCGTTTCAGTAAGCACTACACACTCGCCGAGGCCCGCGCCATGATGCCCAAAATCAGGGAATGGCTGGAGCGGATGAACCAACTGCGACACGAGTACGCCGAGATCAGCCGGCGCGTGGACAGCATGATGAACGCCCAGTCCGACGTCGGCGGCAACTCGGTCAACCAGTCCATCAAGCTCCTGTCGGACATCCAGGGCATCCTTGGCGAATTCAAGAAACACGAAATCCATGTCAAGGATGCCGACCGAGGCTTGGTGGACTTCCCCTCCCGGCGCGGCACCCGCGAGGTGTTTTTGTGCTGGGAGAAGGACGAGGACGACATCGCCCACTGGCACGAACTCGATGCTGGATATGATGGCCGCGAGCCGCTATAATTGATCCCGCCAAAATGGATCAACCGCCGAAACTCCCAGTAAAGGCCGAGAAACGGCGCAAACTATTTCTGCACAAACTGAGCGGCCTCTGGGTGTTCCTTGTGGACAACGCCTTCTTTGGCGCAACAATCGCCACTGCCGGCTTGGCTCTTCCCATTTCTTGCCTGCTGGCTTTTTTTACCGGCGGTGCAGGCGTATTTTTTATCCAAACCCTGATAAACCGAGATTCCGCAAAACAAGCCTTCAACAAGGCCCTGCTTGCCGGCGTGCTCTCCGGCATCCCCACCAGCATCGCCGGGACGATCTACGGGGCCTGGGTTCTGCGCATGGCTGGGATGAGTAAAAAGGACATTCCGGTTGAGGAACCCCCGATCGACGTTCAGGCCTCCACGTCCCAGGACGAGAGCAGCGCATCCCACTGAGCGGCGTGCGCCTCGATCGTGCCGTCGGTCCAGACGACGTGATCCGAGCGCTTCATTTTTTCATCAACCGCCATCTGCGCCTCAAGCCGACTGCTGATTTGATCGTCGCTCCACCCTCGCTCCCGCAGGCGCTCCCGCTGCGCCTCCGGCGAGCAGGCCACGCACACGGTCCTGTCGAAGTTCGCCTCGGCCCGCGTCTCGAACAGCAGCGGAATCACCGCCACCGCCAGCTGCTCGCCGGCCGCCGCCCAGCCATCGAGCCGGGCCTGCCACGCTTCGCGAATGCGCGGATGCAAAATGCCTTCCAGTTTTTCGCGGGCCGTTGAATCGTTGAACACCAGCGCGGCCATCTTCGCCCGGTCCAGCGAGCCGTCCTCCTGCAACACGTCATCTCCGAACGCCCCGGCGATCTCCGCCAGGGCTGGCTGGCCCGGCTCGACCAACTCGCGGGCCAACTGATCCGAGTCGGACACCTTCGCGCCGCGCTTGGCCAACAGTTCCGCCGCGGTGGACTTGCCCATCCCGATTCCGCCCGTGAGCCCCAGTCGAGTCATCGCCCCGATTAAAAACCCTCCCGGCGAATGGCCAAGCCCAAACCGGGATTCAGCATTGCCGCCGTGGCGAACTGCACCGCCTCGCAGCCGCGATCGAGGCATGCCCGAACATCCGCCGCTTGGCCAAGCCCACCAACCCCCACCAGGCGCACATCAATTCCGAACTCCCGGATCAAGCCGTCAAACAAAGCCAACTGCTCCAGCGTCGTCTCACGGATCACCTCCCCGGCAATGCCCCGGCATTGGCCCTCAAACAACAGCTCGGCGTTGCGTTGCCGCACTTTCGCCGACAAGCCGTTGACCATCACCAGCGCATCAGCAGACGGCGCAACCACCTCAACCAGCGCGTGCGCTGTTTCCCGATTGTTGATATGCCCAACCTTCAGCAGCAGCGGCGTGTCCGGCAACGCCTCACGCAACTGGGCCGCCACGATCCCCGCGTCGGTTGGATTGAGGAAAAGCTGGCCATCGACACTGCTGACGTTGGGGCAACTGAAGTTGGCTTCCACTCCGTCCGCACCACTCTCGACAGCCCACCGAGCGCATTGCGCGTAGTCGGCAGCGAGATCATCGATCGACCAACCGTCATGAGCCGTGGCAACAACGGAGACGCAGAGGAACTTGCCCTTGGCCAGGCGCGAGCGAGTTGCCGCCACGTCATCCCGCCAAAAGCTCGGCGGCTTCGATGGCATGCCGAACGACACCGCCCAACTGCCGTTCATCACGCTGGCAACGCTCAATTCCGCCGGCACCACGCCACCCTCCCATGCAATCGGCTGAAGATTCGGCAACCCGTACGAGTGCCTCTCGCAACTCCGCACCGTCTTGTAAGTGAGAACATCGAAACCAAGGGAGGCGTAATAAAGCAGCCACTTACCGTTGAGAAGTGGGCCGGCCGCAATGCCAAGCGGCGAGTCAACCGGCACGCCACAGTAGAGCCACTCACCGCCCACGCCCGGAACCGCATCGCCAACCGGCTCCGGCGCGTGTTCATAATTCCAGGCGTAATCCTGCGTGATGTCGTATTTCGCGAAGCCGGAATCCACGTCGCCGCCGAAACTACCCCAAGCCACCTCAACGGGCGAGCGCGGGACACCCCATCTAAATAAAGAGAATTCTCGAACCTTTCGATCTAAACCAGAAGCCTTTCAATGTGAAGCGGGCACAGAATGAGCAATAGATTCGACCCCAAGCAAGACAGCAAAGGCTGATTTACGCCAACTGATTGCTCGCCATCCGCTTTGTCATCATTAATTTTTTTCTTTTGATTCTGTTTTTGGAATATTCAACAAGAAATTACGGACTAAAACTGCTCCAGACATTCCCTCCAGTGCATTTGTTTCCTCCGCAGGATAAAACAGCGGGTTTAATCTACCTGGCCGAACATCTCCAGGGAGAGAAACCCTATAACTTGAAACGCCTTCGACAGATTCAGGAAAATCAGTGCTTATGTATTGCGCCCCAGATGAAAAAGCCTTTTGCATTTTTGAGTAATCATTATTTCTGGCCTCAGCCAAATCCGAGTCAGCCCTGGTTCGGACAAGGTAACCCTCCTTAACTCTATTCTTTATTGCTGAATAATTTTTAACAGGATCATTTATTTTTAAAAAAGCAGATTCCGGGTTTCCCGTAGGAGAACTAACGAACATTAAGGCTCCTTTTAATTCAGGATGGAGGGTTAAATAATTAATTCGTTCTTCACCCTGATTATCCAAGGCAAAAATTAATCGCCCTCTGGCTTGATATAATGATGGCCACCCCTTCATTGTTACAGCCTTGTTTAATGAATCAAACTTACCCCTAACATTGTCTGGTGTAATAATTTGGCTAATATCCAAGACAGCCAATATTTCCTTTTCTAAGGCCAAAAAATCCGCAACCTTAAAAGTGCTATTTTCTTCAATATTTACCGTTTCATTAACCTTCTTTGTTTCAATCAAAATCATTATCGGAATGTGATAGGAATTCCGTCTAGACCATCTATTAATTTCTTCTAGTGCTGCTTTAAGGGTTGGTGTATTTGATCGAAAGTCAAAATTCGGAAAATGTATTATTTTCATGCCCGTTTTACTCATTGCCTCTTCGTCGAATTCAGGATGTTTTGTTTTCCAGTTGCTTCCATTAGCCATTACAGCCCCTATGGGAGATGAATATGCACCTCCTTTTGTGTCGTGGAAGAGGTCTAGTTCAAATTTTCTCATACCAAGTAAATTCAACTGTTCACTTAAAGGGCGATGCGTATAAGATATACCGTCAGCTTGTGACGGCAT
>QOAX01000225.1 GCA_003972865.1 Verrucomicrobiota bacterium
GTTGGAGGGATCCGGGCCGCCCCAGACGTTGAGGCTGCTCATCACGCCGCCGATTTCCTGCTCCTCCTTCAACTTGAGGACGTTCTTGATGGCGCGGGAGATGTCGTACTCGAGGTTGGTCGCGCGGGACGGGTCGAGCACCGGGATGACCTCCGTGATGTCGAGGTAGCTGATGGCCATGCCGATATAGAATGCGTTGTTCAGCAACCGGATACCGTCATTGACTGCCAACTCTTCAGCATCTGTGTCGCGTCGGGGGTTGACCTTTGTCAACTCAAGGTTGCCGCCGGCGTAGGCCTTGTATTGGTCGAGCAGATCCGACACTCGAGTGCCGTGCTCGTTCACCATGACCGGCACGCCTTTCTCGCCGCGCGTGAGGTAAAAGCGGATCTCGAGCGGGCTGGATTCGTCGTCGCCCTCGCGCTCCTTGGCCAAGCCGTCGAGCAGTTCCTTCGAGCCCTTGGACAGGGTGAACAGGTTGCCCTCGGTCAGGTCGGCTTTCATCTTGAACTGGGCGGAGATGATGTTGAAGGCGATCACGCACAGCAGAATCACCAGTGCTCCGCCGACGGAGTTCAGGAAAACGGCATACTTGCTTTCTTTTTTCATGACTAAATTTTCAGGGTTGATTTCTTACGCGCGGAGCCCGCGAATGATGACGCTTGTGGCGAACAGCGGGAACCCGATCACCGACAAAAAGTAAATCACCGCGCGGCTGTCGATTTGGCCGTTGTTGAATTGCTCGATGCCGGGCATGACACTGAAGGCAGCGACGAACTCAACGATCGATCGCGGCGCCAGCGTCTCGACGACGTCCGTCACCGGCGGCCAACCGCACAGCACGAGGAACAGGCAGATCACCACCGAGAGGATGAAACTGATGACCTGGTTGCGAGTGAGCGCCGAAGTCATGCTGGTGATGGAGAGGTACGCACCGGCCAAAAAGAAACTGCCGATGTAACTGGCGAGGATGACGCTGTTGTCTGGGTCGCCGAGGTAATTCACGGTGATCCAAATCGGGAACGTCATCACCAGTGCCAGGGTCAGGAACAGCCAAGAGGCGAGGAATTTGCCGATGATGCAGTGCCACAGTGAAATCGGCAGGGTCAGCAGCAATTCCATGGTGCCCTGCCGGCGTTCCTCCGACCAAAGTCGCATGCCGACCGCCGGCACGAGAAACAGGTAAATCCACGGGTGCCACATGAAAAACGGCTGCAGCGTCGCTTGGTTTCGATCCATGAATTGGCCGATCAGGAATGTGAACGCTGCCGTCATTAACAAGAAAATCACCAGAAACACATAGGCCACCGGCGAGTTGAAATAACCGGCCAGTTCCCGTTTTGTGATGGTCCAAATACTTTTCATTGATGTGTAAAAATTATTGGGTTTTCGTGTCGGAGAGGGTGATGTTGCGGAAGACGTCGTCCAGGCGCCCCTCCTCCTTTTTGATTTCGTTGACCTTCCAGTTGTTTTGCGCGGCGACGGCAAAGATCGCTTGGCCAAGTTCTCCGTCAGTACCGGCTTTCTTCGGGAAGACGCGGGCGACGACGGTCGGTGCCTTGTCATTCACGATTGTGACCTTGGCCGACTGGATGACGGAGCCAAGCTTGTCGCGCACAGCACCGACCTCGGTGCCGCTGATGGAAACGATGTACGAGTTGGCCAACTCGGACTTGGCCTTCAGTTCCTCCGGCGTGCCGTTGGCGACGATTTTGCCCTGGTCGATGATGATCGCCCGCGTGCAGGCGGCCTCGACTTCCTCGAGAATGTGCGTGGAGAAAATGATCGCTTTGGATTGGCCCATGCGGCGGATGAGCGAGCGCACCTCGTGCTTTTGGTTGGGGTCGAGCCCATCGGTCGGCTCGTCCATGACGAGGATGTCTGGGTCGTGGATGATCGCCTGCGCGAAACCGGTGCGATGCCGGAATCCCTTCGAGAGCGTATCAACGCTTTGATGGCGAACCGACTTGAGGAAGCACATGTCGATGGCGCGATCGATCGCTTTGGCCTTGTCCGCGCCGTTGATGCCGCGCACCTCGGCACAAAAACCAAGGAAGCCCTCGACGGTCATGTCGGTGTAGAGCGGCGCACTCTCCGGCAGGTAGCCCATCAGGCGCTTGGCTTCGATCGGTTTTTCCGTCACGTCGTTGCCGCCGACCTTCACCACGCCCGCTGTCGGGGGAAGGAAACCGGTGATCAATCGCATGGTGGTGGATTTGCCGGCGCCGTTCGGCCCGAGGAAGCCCAGAATCTCTCCCCGCTCCACGGAGAATGAGACATTGTTCACGGCGACCTTCGGCCCGAAATCCTTGCTCAGGTTTTCAACTTGTATCATTTCTATTTGATTGAGTGTGGGGACGCTTGGCCAATCGTTTGGCCGGGCGGGCAAGCACATTAATTGGCCTGCGAAATTCCCTGTTCCCCCAAAAAAGGGGCTGAGAGTCTACCCCCCCTGTCAAGGGGTTTCGCCCCGTTGACGCCACAAACTGGCAATTGTTCAAAATAACCAGTTTTGCCCTAATTGCGCTATTTTCCGAGTAAACGTTCGTGCTCGAGGATGACAAAACGATCCGTCATGCAGGCAAGGTGGTCGCAGATGGCACGCTGCAACCCGTGCCTCGGGATCAGCGACTGCACAAATTCACCCATCGCCTCCGGTTGCTGCTCGAAATAATGGAACAACTCACCCAGGAGCGTTGTCGCCCGTGTGTGGGGCTCGTGGACGACGTCGTTGTAGTACAGGTTTTTGTAGAGGTAAGCGCGGAGTCGCAGGTTGGCCTCGCGCCGGTTCGAGCCATAAGCGACGAGCCGCTTGGCTTGTGCGCGAACCTCGTCGGCCGACGCCACGCTAGCCTCGTCGATGTTGGCCTCAGTTGTGTGTACGACGTCGTGCACTTGGTCGTCGATCAGGCAGCGGATGATGAAGTAGTGCCGGCACTCGTCTGCTAAGTTACTGTGCTCCAAAATGATACGATCGGAGGCATCTCGCCAGGAGTCGATGTCTCGCTCCAACTGCTCCTCGGTGAGCAGGCCGGAGTCGAGTCCATCGTCGAGGTCGTGGCTGTAGTAGGTGATCTCGTCGGCGAGGTTGGCCACCTGCGCCTCAAGGGAGGGGTGGTGAAATTCAACCTGCGCTTGGCCAAGCGGCGGCTCGGGTGCGGTGTCGTGCTTGGCCAAGCCCTCAAGTGTCTCCCACGTGAGGTTCAAGCCGGGGAAGACGGGATACTTGTGCTCGAGTAGTTCAACCACGCGCCGGCTTTGTTTGTTGTGCTCGAAGCCGCCGTGGTCACGCATCAGGTTGTCGAGTGCCTCTTCGCCGGCGTGGCCAAAAGGGGAGTGGCCGAGGTCGTGGCCGAGCGCGATCGCCTCGGTGAGATCCTCGTTGAGCCGCAACGCGCGGGCGATGTTCCGGGCGATGGCGGCGACTTCCATCGTGTGCGTCAGCCGTGTGCGCAAGTGGTCGCCGCTGCCGCTCAAGAAAACCTGTGTCTTGTGCTCGAGCCGGCGAAAGGCTCGGGAGTGGATGATCCGATCGCGGTCGCGCTGGTACTGTGTGCGCCATTCCGGCGGCGGCTCGTGAACGATTCGGCCCCGTGTTTCCGCGCTAAACTGGGCATACGGGGCCAGCGCGTTTCTCTCCCGGCCTTCGAGTTCCTCGCAGTTGCAGGGCATCCGCTTAATGGGCCGCGGTAGCTGCGTCCACGCGGATGGAGCCGAGCACCTCGTCGGCCGAAGCACCGCGCAATTCGAAAACCCGCAGGATTATTTCCTCGACGAGATTGTTCGGACAGGAGGCCCCGGCGGTGACGCCGAAGGTCAGTTCCCCATTGAGCGGCAGCCAGTTTTCGGCGACCACCATCTCATTTTTGTGGTGCAGCAAATGGTGGAGCCGTTCCGCCGACTCCATTTCGCTGACGTCCTTGATGAAATAGGTTGGCAGCTTTTCCTCGCCCATCTCGGCGAGGTGCGATGTGTTGGACGAGTTGTAGCCGCCGACGACCAACAGTAAATCCATCGGACGATTGAGCAGGTCACGAAGGGCATCCTGCCGCTCCTGTGTCGCACCGCAAATAGTGTCAAAGTAGCGGAAATGTTCGTCGAGTGCATCTTCGCCGTGCTTCTCGGCCATGGCGACACGCAGTCGCCGCTGCACCTCCTCGGTTTCGCTACGTAGCATGGTAGTCTGGTTGGCCAAGCCAATGGTGTTGAGGTGCCTGTCCGGGTCGAAGCCATCGGAGTAGGCGCCATCGAACTTCTTCAGGAACGCCTCGCGGTCGCCGCCCTTGGTGATGTAGCGGCAAACGTAGTCCGTATCGTCGAGGTCAAACACAACGAGGTAGTGGCCGTTTTCGTACGCCTTGGCCTGCGAGCTGGTGGCCTTGGTTTCCTCGTGCCACGCCTTGCCGTGGATGATGCTGGTGACCTGGTCGCGGGCATTTTGGCGGACGCGTTTCCAAACACGCATCACGTCGCCGCAGGTGGCGTCGATGATCGTGCAACCTCGTTCGTTGAGGAGATCGGTTACTCCGACCTCCGTGCCGAACGCCGGGATCACCACCGGGTCGCCCTTGCCGAGGTCATCGATGCTGGCGGCCTGGTGGCCACCGGAAAGAAAAGTCAGCCCCATGTTGCGAATCTGCTCGTTGACATGCGGGTTGTGAATAATCTCCCCGAGAATGTAGACCGGCTGTTCCTTGGGGAAATGCCGCCGCGCGGCGTAGGCCAGGTCGATCGCCCGCTCGACGCCGTAGCAAAAACCGAACTCCTTGGCCAAGAGGATGCCGGTGTTACCATACGCGAAGGTGCAGCCATGGGCGGCACGGAGGTACTCGACCAGTTCGCTGCGGTAATGCGTCACGACCTCGGCCTTGACCTTCTCCATGATGTCCGGCCGGCGGACGTTGATTCGCTTTGGTTTTTCTGCGCTCGGCATCACGCGGAGTGTCCCACCAACAGGGCGCTCTTGGCAACGGAATTAACCGGCCAACCAAGCGAGGATGGCCTTCTGGGTGTGCAGCCGGTTTTCGGCCTGGGTGAAAATCGTGTCGGCATGCGCCTCAAATGTTTCCGCGTCGATCTCCTTCCCGCGATAGGCGGGGAGGCAGTGCATCACCAGCGCATCCGGCTTGGCCAGGCACATCAACCCGCCGTTGATCTGGTAACCGGCCAGCTTGGCCAAGCGCTCCTCCGCCTCGGCTTCCATCCCCATCGACACCCAGACGTCGGTGTAAACCATGTCCGCTCCCTTGACGGCAGCGCGAATGTCTTCCGTGCAGGAAATGTTTCCGCCGGCCTTGGCCAGGGTCTCCGCGCTTGGCTGGAACTCCGCCGGCGCGGCGATGCGGAACTCGAAGTCCAGCGCCGCCGCCGCATGCACCCACGAGACCGGCACGTTGCACGCGCCGTCGCCGACGTAGGTGACCACCTTGCCCCGGATCGGGCCGCGCCGTTCCTGGAAGGTGAAAATGTCTGTCAGGATTTGGCACGGATGCTCGTCGTCAGTCAGCGCGTTGATGGTTGGGATGCCCGAGTATTCCGCAAACTCCTCGACGTCCGCCTGCGCGTAGGTGCGAATCACCGCGCCGTGCACCATCCGACCCAGCACGCGCGCCGTGTCCTTGATCGGTTCGCCGCGGCCCAGCTGCAGGTCGTTCGCGTTGAGAAACATCACCGCGCCGCCGAGTTCGCGAATGCCGACCTCGAACGACACCCGCGTGCGCGTGGAGGACTTGGTGAAAATCATCGCCCATGTCTGCCCGTCGAGCGGCTTGGTTTCACCGCCACCGCGCTTGGCCTTGACGGCTTCCGCCGAGGCGAGGATTTCCTCCATCGCTCCCCTTGACATGCTTTCGAGTTTCAACAGATGTTTCATTCAATTGCCTTCTGTACGGTTTGTTCAAACATATCGAGACCGGCTTGGGCCTCTGCTCGCGTCAAGTTGAGTGGCGGCAAAAAACGGACGACCGACGAGTCGGCCGGGATGGTCAGCATCCCGGTTTCGTGCAGGGCTGTGACCCACTGCACCGACGCCGTTTTACTGTCATCAAACGAGCCGAAACCGTCGCCCATCTCGATGCCGATCATCAGGCCAAGCCCACGAACCTCACGGATGGCCACCGGATATTTCTCTCGCAGCTTGGCCAGTTCATCGACAAAAAATTGGCCAAGCTCGCGGGCGTTGGCAGCCAGGTTGTCACGATCGATGACCTCGAGAATCTTGTTCGCCACCGTGCAGGCCAGCGGGTTGCCGCCGAACGTCGAGCCGTGAGTGCCGGGGCCAAGCACTTCGGCGTGCTGCTCCGAAATCCACACAGCGCCCATTGGGAAACCGCCGCCGAGAGCCTTGGCCATGCCGACGGCATCCGGTAGGAAATCACCAATCTGGTCGCCGAGTATCGACTGAAAACTCTGGAACGACCCGGTGCGAAAATGCCCGCACTGCACACCGTCCCACAGCAGCAGCAGATTGTGTTCGTCGCAAAGTGCGCGCAGGCCAAGCAGGTATTCCGCCGACGCTGGATGGATGCCACCCTCGCCCTGGACGCCCTCAATCATCACCGCCACCGTGGCCGGTGTGATCGCAGAGCGCACGGCGTCGATGTCATTGTTCGGCACATGTGTGAAGCCCTGTAGCAGGGGAGCGAACCCTTCCTTCACCTTTGCCTGGCCCGTCGCCGAGATGCCGGCCATGGTCCGCCCATGAAACGAATTTTCCGCCGTGATGATTTCAAACCGCCCCTCCGCCTGGCCGAAGCGCCGACTCAACTTGATCATCACTTCCGACGACTCCGCACCGCTATTGCAGAAAAACAGACGCCCCGGGCCGATGCGCTTGGCCAGGTTTTCAGCGAGTTTCGCTTGGCCGTCGAAATAATAAAAGTTGGTGCAGTGCAACAGCTTGGCCGACTGCTCGGCGAGCGCCTGGCTGATCTCAGGGTGCGCGTGGCCGAGGCAGTTCACCGCGATGCCGCCGCCGAGGTCGAGGTAGCGTTTGCCGTCGGTGTCCCATACGAAAGCGCCCTCGCCGCGATCCAGCGTGATCGGGAACCGCCCGTAAGTCGGGGCGACGAATTGCTTGAAGCGATCCTGAATTTCCTGACTCATTCTTCCGTGATTTCCGTGCCAACTCCGGCGTCCGTAAAAATCTCCAACAGCAGCGAGTGGCTGAACCTGCCGTCGATGAAAAAAACTTTTTCGACTCCCGCCGCCACCGCCGTTACGGCGCTGTCCACCTTCGGGATCATGCCTTTCGAGATCACGCCGCTCGACTTGAGCGCCTCGACCTCGGCTACGGGCAAATGCGAAATCACGCTCGCCGGGTCGTCCGGGTTTTGTAACAGCCCCGGCACATCGCTCATGTAAACCAAGCGCTTGGGCCTGAGCGCCACCGCCGCCTGACCGGCGGCGACGTCGGCGTTGCAGTTGTAAATTTGTCCATTCTCTCCCGTGGCCGTCGGGCTGATCACCGGCGTGATGTCCTGCGCGATGCACTCGAGCAGCGGCGCGGTGTTCACCCCGGTGACTTCACCAACCAGGCCGATGTTGAGCGGCTCACCCGTTTGGCCAAGCGGGCGAAATGGTTTGCAGTGAAAAATCTCCGTGCCGGAAAAACCGCGCGCCTTGCCGCCAAGCTCGTTGATCATCCCGACCATGCCGGGGTTGATCTCTCGCGACAAAACCTGCTCGACGACCTCGACCGACTCCGGCGTCGTCACGCGATACCCCTGCTCGAAGCGGGTCTCGATGCCGGCCTGATTGAGCGCGCGGGTGATCGCCCTGCCGCCGCCGTGCACGACGACCGGGTTGATGCCGACTGCCTCGAGAAAAACGATGTCCCGCGCCGCGCCGCCGCGCACCGCCGGATCGGTCGAGTCCATGAAACTCCCGCCGTACTTGATGACAAACGTCTCCCCCCGAAACCGCTGCACATACGGCAACGCCTCAAGCAAAGTTTCCGCCTTGGCGATTATATTATCCATGTCTATCCCCCGAGTGATTCGGGGTCGCTGATGTCGCCTTTGTTGAACTCGACGTATGCCTCAGTCAGGTCGGCGGCGTACAGGACGGCTTCGCCTTTGCCGAGGTTCAGGTTGATGTGCAGGTCGAACTCGCCCGGCTCGACCGCTTTGCAAAGTGTCCCGAATGAGGTGCGCGTGGGCCGACCTTTTTGGAGAGAGTAAACTTTTTTGCGCGAGCCACTTGCGCTGTAGGCGATGTCCACTTTTTCCTCCACGACCCGGGTGGGGGAGTAGCCCAGCGCGTCGATGATCCGGCCCCAGTTCGGGTCGCCGCCGCTCCAGCTGGTCTTGACGAGCGCGCTGTTGCCCACGGCCCGAGCCGCCGCGTCGGCGTCGGTGAACGACCTGGCCCCGGTGACCCGCACGGTGACGACACGGCTGATGCCTTCGCCGTCGCTCACGATCATCTTGGCCAACGCGAGGCAGACGTGGTTCAACGCGGCTTGAAACGTTTTCAGGTCGGCTGCGCCCAACTTGCCGTTGCCGGCCAAGCCGTTGGCCAACAGCAGCACGGTGTCGTTGGTGCTCATGTCGCCATCGACGGTGATGCAGTTGAAACTCTGCACAACGGCTTCGCGGAGGCATTTTTTCAGGTTCGCCGCATCCAGTTTTGCGTCGGTGGAGAGGTAGGCGAGCATCGTGGCGTGCAGGCCCTGCGTCGTGGAGGCCGGCCGCGCGCCGGTCGGACTCATGCCGGGTTGGATCATTCCCGCGCCCTTGGCGATGCCGCCAAGCCGAATCGTCCTGCCGCCAAGCCGGAACTCCACGGCGATCTGCTTCGATTGCGTGTCGCTGGTCAGGATGGCCTCGGCGGCCTGCGCGGCGGCGGCCGGGGTGGGCTTGAGTTGCTTGGCCACGGCGGCGATGCCGTCGCGGAGGTTTGGCATCGGCAACGGGACGCCGATCCGGCCAGTCGAGCCGACGAGCACGTCGGTGGTTTTCAGGCCAAGCGCTTGGCCGGTGAGCGCGGCCATCTCGCGAGCGTCGGCCAGGCCCTGCGGGCCGGTGCAGGCGTTGGCGTTGCCGGAGTTGACAACGACGGCCTGCGCGCTGTTGTTTCGCAGATGCTCGACGCAGAGCTTCACCGGCGCGGCGCAAACCTGGTTTGTCGTGAACATCCCGGCGGCCTTGGCCGGCACGTCGGAGACGATGAGTGCGAGGTCGTGTTTTTGGCCCTTGTTGCTGCCTTTGCCGGTGCCGAGTGTTTTGACATCGCAAAACAGTGCCGCCGCTTTGTAGCCAAGCGGTGCGGTGATCGATCCCCTGATTTTTTTGAAATTGGCCATGGCTCAGATCGGCAGGCCGGCGGTTTCGTCGAGGCGAAACCGGATGTTGAACGATTGCACCGCCTGTCCGCTGGCACCCTTCACCAGGTTGTCCTCGGCGCTGAAGACGCGCAGCCGCCGGGTGCGCGGATCGGCGGCCCAGCCGATTTCGATCGTGTTCGTGCCGGTCACGTTCTTGGTGTCGGGTAACCGGTCACTGCCGGTGAGCCGCACGAACGGCTCGCCAGCGTACCGCTTGGCCAGGCAGTCGGCGACGGCGTCCCTCCATTGGCCAAAGTCCTCGGCTTGACCAGGCGCCGGGGCGAGATAAAGCGTGGTCAGGATGCCGCGGTTCACCGGAACCAAGTGCGGCGTGAACTGGACGGTGATCGGCGAGCCGTTGGCCAAGCTCAATTCCTGCTCGATCTCGGACAAGTGCCGGTGTTTGGGCACGCCGTATGGCCGGAGGCTCTCGTTGCACTCGACGTACAACAGTGGCACGTCGGCCTTCCGCCCGGCGCCGCTCACGCCGCTCAGCGAGTCGGCGATGATTTGCTCGGGATCAATCAAGCCAGCCTCGAGCAGTGGAATGGTTGGCAGCAAAATACTCGTCGGGTAACAGCCGGGTGAGGCGATGAGCGTCGCGTCGGCGATGGCGTCGCGCCGGATTTCCGGCAGGCCGTAAACAGCCTTGGGCAGCCACTCCGGCGCGGGGTGTTCTGCGCCGTAAAACTCGTTGTAAACTTCGGCGTCGTTCAGCCGGAAGTCGGCGCTCAGGTCGATCACCGTCACGCCGCGTTGGGCCAACGGCACGGCAAACTCGGCGGCCACGCCATGGGGCAGGGCGAGAAAAACGGCCTGGGCCTTGTCGGCGAGCATGTCAATCGACGGTTCGGAAAAAGTCAGGTCGCCGGCTCCGGCATAGCCGCCGAAGCGAGGAAAAACAGAAGTCACCGGCTGGCCGGCATACTGCCGCGAGGTCAGCACCGACAGGTTGACGTGCGGATGCCCAAGCAGCAGGCGCACCAGTTCCTCGCCGGAGTAACCGGAGGCACCCACGATTGCGGTGTTGATTTTTTTGTATGACATATTGCCTGTCTTTACGGCCGATGCTTGGCCCAGGTTGCTTGCGATGACGGTATCTGAAAACAGAAAGCCCCGCCAGCGTTTCAACCAGCGGGGCTCGAAAAGGGTTGCAATTTAGCGTTTACTGTATTGGAAACGTTTTCGTGCGCCGGGTTGGCCGGGCTTCTTTCGCTCCTTCTTGCGCGGGTCACGTGAGAGGTGGCCGGCGTCCTTGAGCGGCTGGCGCAATTCGCCGTTGTATTTCTCGAGCGCACGGGCAATGCCGAGCCGCACCGCGCCGGCCTGGCCGGCGATGCCGCCGCCGGCAACTCTCACGCGGACATCGGCTTTCTCGTTCATCTCGACCGTCTCGAGTGGCTTGACCGCAATGGTGCGCTGGTTCTCGACGGTGAAGTAGTTCTCCACGGCGCGCCCGTTGACGGTGATCTTGCCGGAGCCGCCAGCCGTCAGTCGCACGCGGGCAACCGCAGTCTTGCGGCGGCCTGTTCCCAAAAATTCCTCAGTTTGAGCCATATAAAAAATCTGTGTTAAGCCAGTTCGAGGGCAGCCGGTGCCTGCGCCTTGTGCGGATGATCTGGCCCGGCGTACACCTTGAGTTTCCTGATTATCTGCCGGCCGAGCCGGTTGTGCGGAATCATGCCCCTGACGGCCCGCTCGACAAGTCGCTCCGGGTGCTTGGCCCGGACGTCCGCCGGGGTGAAGTGCTTCTGGCCGCCACGCCATCCGGAGAAGGAGGTCATCACTTTCTCGGTTTCCTTTTTGCCGGTCAGCACGACCTTCTCCGCGTTGATCACCACGACGAAGTCGCCCGTGTCGAGGTGCGGCGTGAAGGTTGGCTTGTTTTTGCCGCGCAACAGGTCGGCCGCAGTCGTGGCCACCTTGCCCAGCACTGCGCCGTCGGCGTCGATCACGTGCCACTTGCGCGGCTGCTCGTCAACAGTACGGTTCAGCTTGTCTATCTTTGGCAAATAGGTCTTCATCCAGAACCCCCCGGAAGCAAAGGGGCGGGAACAATACCAAAAAGCAAAAGTGAGTCAACACGTTGTTTTAAGATAAAAACCGGCTTTTTTGCGCTATTTCACGAAAAAAACGGCATCTCCGTATTGACTTAGAAGTACTCACGCCTATTTTTTGCGCTGTTTCTGCTTTTGTGAGCTTTGAACCGTTAAAAACCGGCCGTCGATTTTTCCTGTTGGTGCTATCTGTCTTGGTGGCAGCGCCTTACCGGGCCTTGGCCAAGCGCT
>QOAX01000092.1 GCA_003972865.1 Verrucomicrobiota bacterium
GCTGCGCGGTGGTGACCGACCGCACCGTCGGGCCGCTCTACGCCAAGGCGGCGCTGGCCTCGCTGCGGCAGGCCGGCTTCGCGCCTGTGGAGATCCGCGTGCCCGCCGGCGAGACGGCCAAGAGCCTGCGAACGATCCACGCCTGTTACGACCAATTGGCCAGGCACCGGATCGAGCGCAGCTCATTCATCGTGGCGTTGGGCGGCGGCGTGGTGGGCGACATGGCCGGTTTTCTCGCGGCGAGCTACCTGCGCGGCATCGGTTTCGTGCAGGTGCCGACAACACTGCTGGCACAGGTGGATAGCTCGGTCGGCGGCAAGGTCGGCGTGAACCTGAAGGCCGGCAAAAATCTGGTCGGCGCGTTTTACCAGCCACGCCTCGTGCTGTGCGACCTCGACACGCTCAAGACGCTGCCCAAGCGCGAACTACGCGCCGGGCTGGCCGAGGTGATCAAGTACGGGATCATCGCCGACGCGGCGCTTTTTCGCCGGCTCGAGCGCACGCTGCCGGGGCTGCTGCGGCTCGATGCCAAGGGACTGGCGCACGTCGTCGCCCACAGTTGCCAGATCAAGGCCAAGGTCGTCGGGCAGGACGAGCGCGAAGGTGGCCTGCGCGCCATCCTGAACTACGGCCACACCATCGGCCACGCGCTCGAGGCGATCTCGCGTTACGGAAAATATCTGCACGGCGAAGCGATCTCGATCGGCCAGATGGCGGCGTCGAAAATCTCGCGTGACGTGCTCGGCCTTGGGCAAGCGGAAGTCGACCGCATCGAGGCACTGTTCGCCCGGGCCGGCCTGCCGACCACGGTGCGCTTGGCCAAGCTGCAGTTGGCCAGGGTGTTCGCCGCGATGAAGCTCGACAAAAAAGTCAGCGGCGGCGAAGTGAAGTTCGTACTGGCCCGAAAAATCGGCCAAGTGGAGTTTGGAATCGACGTGCCGAAGGCCATCATCAAGACTGCTCTAAAATAATGTCTGCCATCAGCGAGACCATTGTTCGTGAGTTCCTTGAGGCCAGCGGGTTTCTGGTGCAACAGGGGCGCAAGTTTGTTGCGCCGTCGCGGCGGCACGACTCACACATCGATTTTTTCGCCACCCACCCGGCGGCGACTGAGTCGAAAGCCGCCCTGCCGTTCGAGTTGCGACTGGGCGACTTGAAGCACATTCGCCGCGCTGTTTTCGCCGTGAAAGGTTGGCACACGGAGACGTTCAGCCCGGCGGTGATGGCTAACTCACCGGAGATCTTTCGCTTCGCGCAACCGGCAGCCGCAAAAGCAGCGGAGGGAGTGTTTGGCGCCGATGCCGTTTTTCTCAAGATACTCGTCGTGCCGTCGCTCCCGTCCACGAAAAAACTGCGCCGGGAAAGCATCGAGTTCCTCCGCAGCAAGGGGGTCGATGGGGTGATTGAGTTTCCGGCGGTACTTTCCGCCGTGATCGATGGCGTGGAGAAAAACCGTAATTACCAGCGCTCCGATGTGCTGCAGTTGATCCGCGTGCTGAAGGCGCACGGGATGCTTCGCGAGCCTCAGTTGGAGCTTTTCCGCGCCGCAAAACCACGACGCACCGCCCGGAAGCCGATGCCGTAAGCGGGCCGAACCGGCGTCAGTGAACGTTCAACAGCAAGCCGGCAGCCGCAAGAACCAGGCCGGCGGCAATCGCCACCACTTTGTAGGCGTTGAACCGATGGCCTTCGCTGCTCTCGAATAGGATGGTTGTCGAGACGTGCAGAAAGATGCCGATGACGATTGCGAGGCTTTCGCGGTGGAATTGGCCAACCACCTCAATACCGCTCAACAGCGTGCCTAGCGGTGCCATGGCCGCGAAAATCGCCAGCAGCCCGAACGCCTTGGGCTTGCCCAGGCCGCTGTTGAGTAGCATCGACAGGAACACCATGGCCACCGGATACTTGTGCAAGACAATTCCCAGCAACAACGGCTCGACGCCGTCATGGCTGTGGCCGGCGTCCCCGCCGCCCAGCGGCATGCCCTCGAGGAAAGCGTGAAGGCACAGGCCCACCATCAACCCGACCGGCAACCCGGGATGCTGGTGTGCGTGTTCATGGCCGTGCTCGATACCGCCCGAGAGGTACTCGAGCATCACTTGAATGAAAAAACCGACCAGGACGAACGCCCCGAGTTGGCCCCCCCGGCCATCGCCGGTGAATACTTCCGGCAACAGGTGCAGCGCGGTGATCGAGAGCAGATAGGCGCCGCTGAAGGCGATCAGCAGCTTCAGCTTGTTGCGATCCGACGGCTTGAGCCACAGCACCGTGAGTGCGGCGGCCAGAACGGAAAATAAGAGGAGCGCGTAAGTCAATTGGGGTGACGGCCAAGCGCTTGGCCAAGCGTGCTTTGGTTATTGCAATCCATTTGCGTTGGTGGGCACGAAAAACCGCCGCGCTCGTTTCGGGCGCGGCGGCTTCAAAGTCGGTTACTTCATCAAGAGCAACGTGCGGGCGCGCTTGATGGCATTGGCCATGCGGCGCTGGTAATGCGCCGGCAGCCCGGTGTACTTGCGCGGCAGGATGCGGCCATGGCCGGTCACGAACGTCTGCAGCAGCTCGGTGTTGCGGTAGTTCAACTGGTCGATGGTGAAATCGATCTTGGGCTTCGGGCGCGGCAGACGCTTTTCGTTCGTATTCCGTTTATTCTTGTCCTTCTTCCTTGGCATATTACTTGATCTCGCGATGCACCGTGTGACGACGCAGATTGGGGTTGTACTTTTTCATCTCCAGCCGATCGGGCTGAGTTTTCTTGTTGCGCTGACCCATGTAGCGGGACACTGGCTTGCCCTCGCCCTTGGCCTCCGTGCACTCGAGAATGACTGTTTCCCTGGGCATAAATTAATCTTTCTTTGTCTTGAGTTCGGGAAGTTCCTTGTCGACCTTGTCCTTGGCCGATGAGGCCGGCGTGGTGATAGTGCCCAACCGTCCGAGTGAGCGGTTTTGCAGGACACCGTACTGTTCAAGTTCGGACTGGGCATCCACCCGGAATCGCGTCCACGGAATGGCGTTCAGGCGTGTCTGGGGAATCGGCTTCCCGGTTATCTCGCACATGCCGTAGGTTTCCTTTTCGATCCGCTTGAGAGCCTCTTCAATCTCGTAGATCACGTCCTGGTCGGCCGAAAGCAAACTCAGGTTGAAGTCCCTGTCGAAATTGTCGGTGCCGGAGTCAGCCATGTGAACGCCGTAACTTTCCATTTCCTTGGCGGACTCCTTGGCGAGACCGTTGCGCTGATCGGTCAAACGGTCGCGAAGGCCGATCAGAAGCCGTTTTTGCTTCGCCCATTTGCCGCTATTGTTCAGCTTGGCCGCCTTCCGTTTTTGAGCTGCCCGCTTGGCCGGTGTGGCTGGCAAACCCAAAACAGCTGCCGCGGTCGCCGCTCCGACCTGATGATTGGATCGCGAAGTCGTTTTCTTTTTTACGGGAGCTTTTTTGGCCGGCGCTTTCTTGGCCACGGCCTTCTTGGCTGCGGCTTTTTTCGCGGGTGCCTTTTTCACCGCTTTTTTTGCGGTTTTTACCGGTTTTTTTGTAACTTTTCGTTTTGCTGCCACGAATTTTAACTAGATAATCACCTCATTTTGTCTGCCTAAAACAGCCAGTTTCGGTCGCTTCGGGCAGAGCGAGGCGCGGAAACCTATCAAAGAACTTCCAGAACACCACAAAAAATTGATGTTTTTTGGTCTTATTTTGAGATTTGTTTCCCTGGGTTTTTGCTATTTCAGCTTGCCCTAGGGCGGTCGACAGGGTTGCGGCCCCGGTGGCAACCATCCAACGAATCCCGAGGGCATCACGGCTTGGCCAAGTGCTCTTAGTTCAAGACTGCACCCCGGCGGATGTAGGTGGGCTGGTCGAGGTCTTCTCCCTTGTGGATGGTCGGCTCGCTTTTCTCGAACCGCCCCTTGGAGACGATCTCCAGCGGCAACAATTCCTGAACGATTTTCCGACGCTTCGTTCGGTTCGGTTCCTCCTTGGCCGCCACCCGAATCAGGTCTTCCCGGCATTCTGGAGTCAAGGCATCGGCTGTCGGAGCCGGCGGGGTGTAGGCAAAACCGCCGCGGTTTTTTCCGTCGGTTTCCTTCCCCAAATCAAGATAACTGCCGGTATCCGGCACGATGAATGAATCGGAATAGCCCAAGTCGGACGCCTGCCCGGTCGGGTTTGGCTTCGGTTGGTCGCTTCCCTGATCCGCCCCGGCCAGTTTACCGGCGTGCGCGATGACGACGGTTAGCTGGAGTGCTGCCTCGCGCCCTTGCCCGGAAACCCCGACAACCAACTTTGCCGAGGATGAGCGGTTGCTGATCGCCGAGGTGACGGCATTCATCTCCGCCATGGTCACGTCCCCACCCGAGAGGTGCACCAAGAGTGAACTGGCCTCCTTCAATGTCTCACCGCCCCGGGCTGCCGGATGTGCCAGCAACTTTCGCACGGCATCATCCGCCCGATCCTCCCCGCTGGCTTCAACATGCACAACGGAGCCGAGACTGTGCCGATCTCGCACCGAAGCCTGAAGGTCCGCAAAGGAAACATTCAGCATTCCCGGCTCGAGTAACATTCGGCTCACGCCCAGCACGGCCTCGCACAGGTGGCGGTTGGCGATTTCCAGCGCCTGATGCAGCGCGATGTCGGGACCCTCCATGAGGATGACGTCCTGATTGGGAAAATGAAAAACTACATCGGCAACCTGCTTGAGATCCCGCAGTCCACCGGTGGCCTGATTGCAACGCTGGATGCCTTCACATTCGAACGGTGTCGCCGCCACGCCCACCACCAGCGCCCCGGCCTCCTTGGCCAAGTTCGCCAAAAACGGCGCGGCTCCCGTGCCGGTGCCGCCCCCCATCCCGGCAACGACAAAGACCAGGTCAGTGCCCCGGACAATCTCGGTCAACTCATCGTTGTCGGACTCGACGGCGGCCCGGGCCAGCGCCGAGTCACCCCCGGTGCCCAAGCCGCACGGGATCGCTTGGCCAAGCAGGAACGTCCGCGACTGGTGGCAGCGGGAGAGGCTTCGGTTGTCGGTGTCCATTGAATCCGCCTCGACCCCCTCAGGGGCGATCATGGCCAGGGTCTCGACCAGTTTCACACCGGTCTCGCCCAAGCCAATCAGGCGGATGGTTGGATTGGCACCCACTGTCTGTTCATCTGGATTGCTCATGACTCGTCCTCCGGCATCAACGACCAAACAGCGCGGCGACCTGGCGCCGGATGACCCGGCCGATACCTCCCCGGCGCGGCGTGGCCTGTGACTGGAAAGCCCCAAACTTGATCAGCCCCACCGGTGTGGCGAACTCCGGCTCGTCCAGCGCGTTCTTGACGCCGCTCACGGTACTGGCCCGGCCGATGGCCACCGGCAGCTTGAACACGTCCCGCGCCAGTCGTGTGATGTGCGGGATGCGCGCGCCACCACCGCAAAGCACCACCCCCGCCCGGAGATACTCGATCAATCCCGCCTGGCCAATGTCCTTGGCGATCAACTCGAGGGTCTCCTGCAGACGCATGGACATGATCTTTTGCATGTGCCCGAGATTGATCTGCCGGCCCGGGATCAGGCTGTCGTCGGACAGATCGATCTTCCGGTCCCGCGCCTCGGGATCGATCACGGCCGACCCATGATCGATCTTGATCTGCTCGGCCCGGGCCAGCGGCACCTTCAGCCCGTAGGCGAGGTCGTTGGAGACGTGGTCGCCCCCGACCGCAAGCACGCCGGTGTGCTTGATGACGCCGGCTGAGTAAACCGCGTACTCGGTGACGCCGGCACCAAGATCGATCACCAGCGTGCCCAGTTCCTTCTGCTCCGTGCCCAGGATAGCGAGCGAGGAGGCCAGGGCGCTGGATGAGATGTTGTCCACCTCCAGATGCAACCCGTTGACGAGGCGTATCGGATTTTGTAAACGGTTGTACCGGCCGCTGACAACGTGCACGTCCACCTCGACCTTGGCCCCTAGCATTCCCTCCGGGTTGAGGACGCCGTCCTGCCCGTCCACGCGAAAGTGCTGCCGGATGACGTGGACCACCGAGTGGTCGGTCGGGAGGTTTATCGCCTTGGCGTTCTTGATGACATCCTGGATGTCGGCGCCGGTGATTTCCCGGTCCGCCGACACCACCGGGTGAACCCCGGTGTTGTTGAACCCGCGGACGTGGCTGCCGGTGACGCCGAGGAACACCGATCGAACCTCGACATCCGCCACCTGCTCGGCCTCAACGATGGCGTTGCGCACATCCTCCTCGGCCAGGGTGACGTCGATGATTTCCCCCTTGCGAACGCCCCGGGATTTCGCCTGGCCAATGCCGATGATGTTGACGACCTGGTTTTCGCTCACTTCCCCCACGGCAACACACACCTTGGATGTGCCGATCTCGAGGCCAACGATGATTTGTGAATCGCTCACGGTCTGTTCATTTCCCAGCCAGGTTTCGGCCGCTCTTTATGTCCTTGGCAATCGTCGGGGAGAGCATCCAGCGAACCGGCACGTTATTGGTCACTGAAAGGTCCACCGTCTCGATGGCCAGTCCAAACTTCTGCCCGTGCGCCCGGATGCGGGCCCAGCGGTTGAGCTGACGGGCCAGGCGCTCGGTCGATAGATCCACCTGGCCCCCGTCGCCGGTGGTGACCCGCAGGATGCGCGGCTGGGAGAGGTCGATCACCCGCAAATCCACCACGCCGGCCAGGGGCGAGCGGCGAAATTCCCCAATGAGGCCAAGCGCGGCCCGCAGCTTTGGCAGTCCGGCCGGGCGGCCGGGGGTGAGCGACTTGAGTTTCTTGAGATCGATCCCGGAGACGACCGGCAGCGACCATTCAGCCTGCTTCTCCGGCACCACCACCGAGCGGCCGTCGATCGGGCTCATCACGTGGCCGGTCTCGTCCAGTTGCAGCCTCACGCAGTCGTAATCCGTCACGCCGGCACCGTCGCGCTGCCAGGC
Source organism: Verrucomicrobiota bacterium (assembly GCA_003972865.1). Lineage (GTDB taxonomy): Bacteria > Verrucomicrobiota > Verrucomicrobiia > Limisphaerales > UBA1096 > UBA1096. Next base: position 6,920 of record QOAX01000092.1, read on the forward strand.
CCAGACCTGCGCCATGGGCACCCGCTCGGCGACCCGCACCTGCAGCGTGTCCGGCAGGAAACGCTCCACGGACGCCGCCTTCACCCGGGGGGCCAGTTCGATGTCGCGCTTGATCCGCAGCAGATCAAGCCTAAGCAGGTTGTCGCCCACACGCACGGCGGCCCATTTCTGGAGCTGACCAATACTGATGATTCCGTCCGTCCGGTAATCCAGTTGCCTGACGGAGAATGACTCGTTCTCGTACACGAGCCGGTTGAGCGCAAAGGCGCCGCCCTGCCAGCAGACGGCAATGATCCCCGCGACCGCGACGACGAGGGCCGACAGCGAGCGCAGCCAGCGCAGCCGCTCGCGCCTGGCCTGCTGCGACTGCACCTTGACCGAGAGCAGTTTTTTCCGCCCCGACTTGCTGTTCCTACGTTTCGCTCTCAATGCCATGTCAAAAAGTTGTTTCATCCGGTGGCCGCCAACGGCGGGTGTTCCACGGCCAGCTCGACCAGCCACTGGCACAGTTCGGCGAAACCGGTGCCGGTCGCCGCGGCCGCCTTGGGCAGCAGGCTCGTCTCCGTCATCCCCGGCAGGGTGTTGACCTCGAGGAACACCGGCTCGCCATCCGCTCTCACGATAAAGTCAACCCGTGCGCAGTTGCCGCCGCCGACGGCTGCCAGGGCCAGTTCCCCGGCATGCTGTATGCGCTGCGTAGCCTCCGCATCAAACGGAGCCGGGCAGGCGTACTCTGTCGCACCAGCGGTGTACTTGTTGGCGTAATCGTAGGCCCCGCGCTTAGGCGTGATCTGGACCACCGGCAGCGACTGGCCGCCGACGATGCCCACCGTGACTTCCCGGCCCTCGATCCGCTCCTCAACGAGCACCTGCCCGCCGCCCTCGAGCGACTTGGCCAGGCCGCTTGGCCAAGCGGCCGCCGACTCGACACACTCGAGACCGCTGCTCGACCCCTGGCAGACCGGCTTGAGCACCAGTGGCAGCTCGAGCCCGTCAGGCAGGCCGGCCCCGGGGGCGTCCACCACGCAGTCATTCGCCGTTGCCAAGCCCTGGGCAGCGCAGGCGCGCTTGGCCGCCACCTTGTCGAATGCCAGCCGGCTCACCGCCTCACTGCAGCCGGTGTACGGCACACCCAGCGCGTCGAGCCTGGCCTGAACAGCGCCGTCCTCACCGTACATCCCGTGCAGCGCCAGAAACACCACGTCTGTTTTTGGCGACAGCCGAAACTCGCCGTCTACGGGATCGATTTCACTCACCCGGTGACCCAGGCTTCGCAGCGCGTCCGCCACCGCCGCGCCGGACTGGAGTGACACCTCCCGCTCCCCGGAAGGGCCGCCCAGCATCACGCAAATATCGAGTGGCTCAAGCATGCCCGCCCTCCCCGCCGATGATTTGCACCTCGGTCTTCAACTCGATGCCGCGCTCGGTCAACGCCCTCTCCCGGATACGCCCGATCAACCGTAGGATATCGTCCGCCGTCGCGCCGCCTTTGTTGACGATGAAGTTGCCGTGCTCCTCAGACACCATCGCGCCGCTCTCGGTCGCGCCCTTGAGGCCCAGCTCATCGACCAGCTTTCCGGCGGGGATGCCTTCCGGGTTCTTGAAAATGCAGCCGGCACTGCGCGCCTTGGGCTGGCTGTCCCAGCGTTTTTGGCTGTACTCGGCCATGCGTGCGGCGATGGCCTCGGCGGTGTCCGGTTCCCCCTTCAACACCGCGCCGAGTGCGATTTGATTTTTCAACAACGGACAACTTCGGTACGTGGACTCGATCGATTCCGCCGGCATCTCGAACACCTCGCCGACGGGATCCATGAACCGCACCGTCTCCACCACGTCGAACAGCTCGCCCCCCATCGCGCCGGCGTTCATGCGCAGCCCGCCGCCGATGCTCCCCGGGATGCCCTCGAGAAACTCCATCCCCGACAGGCGGCAGCGCTTGGCCTCGGCAGCCACGTTTTTCAACTTCGCGCCCGCGCCGCAACGGAGTCTCGACCCGTCCGGCTCAATGCCAGTGAAAGGCTCCCGGCTCAGCCGCACGGTCAGCCCGCGCACGCCGGAGTCGAGCGGTAGAAAATTCGATCCGCGCCCGAGCACCGTCACCGGCAGCCCCCGCTCTCGGCAGGCGACCAGCAGCGCCGCGAGGCCGGTCTCGCTTTCGGGCTCGGCGAAAAAGTCGGCCCGGCCCCCCGCCCGCAGGGTGGTCAACTCCGCCAGCGGGTAATCCGGCTCGACGACCGTCCCGTCGCCGGCGGCGCGCTCGAGCGTCTCTTTCAAGTCCTCCGCCACGGGTGCTGCGGCGCTGGCGCTCATGCCGCCGCCTCCTTTCCGCTTGGCAGGGCAAACATCAGTTCGTCCCCGGCGTCGTCCTCCCAACCGCAAACGTCGAAAATCCGTTGCACGACCTCCCCTGTGGCCTGTGCCGACTTCCACTGTTTCATCGCACCGGCCATCGCCTCGAGCTTGGCCGGGCTGCCGAACAACTCGCTCAATTGGCTGACGAGCAGGTTGGGCGTCAGTTGTTTCTGGTGAAAACAGCGCGCCGCGCCGAGGTCCACGAACGACCGGGCGTTGAGCCGCTGATGGTCGTCCACCGCGGTGGGGTACGGGATCAAAATGGCCGGCAGCTCCATGGCCGAAAACTCGGCCAGCGACGACGCCCCCGAGCGGCTCACGGCCAGGTCGGCCGCACCCAGCGCATACTCCATCTCGGTCAAAAACGGGCGCACCACGGCGTTCAGGCCAAGCGCCTCGTACGCCTGCCGCACCGGCTCGACGACGCCGCTTCCGGTCAGGTGGATGAACTGCAGTCCCGGCACCGCCTTGGTCAAGCGCGGCAGCGAGTCGATCAGCGCCTGGTTGATCGACTGCGCCCCCTGGCTGCCGCCCATCACAAGCAGCACTGGCTGGTCGTCGGCCAGGCCAAGCGCGGTCCGTGCGTCGGCCTTTTCAATCGGCTCCATTGCCGATCGCACAGGCAGGCCGGTGGCGCGAATGTCAGTGTTCAGCACTCGCGGCATCGCGGTGGGAAACTGGACGAACACCTCGTCGGCCAGCGGCGCCAGCAGCTTCACCGCCCGGCCCGGGACGGCGTTGGCCTCGTGCAGAAAAATGCGCGCGCCGATCAGCTTCCCGGCGATCACCGGTGGCGCGCTGGTGAAACCGCCCATCGCCAGCACGGCATCGGGCGGGTTGTCGCGAAAAAGTTTTCGGCATTGGCCAAGCGACGACCAAAAGCCGGTGGCGAACCGGGGCAGATTGCCGCTGAGAGCGATGACCGGCAGCGACTCGACCTCCATGCCGTAGGCCGACTTGACCGCCGTCTGGTCCACCTCCTTCGGGCTGACGAGCAGCATGACCTCGCAGCCGCGCGCCACGAGCGCGTCTCCCACGGCCAAGCCGGGAAACAGGTGTCCGCCGGTTCCGCCGCAGGCGATGGCAATGCGCTTGGCCGGGGGATTCATGCTCATGTCTTCGCCCGGAACGGTGAGTACCCGCCGGGGTCGTTTGCCCCGGCCGTCTTGACCTGCCCCTCGCGGCTCGCAAACCGCGCGACGCTCAACAGCACCCCGACGCAAAACAGCATCACCACGAGGTTCGTACCGCCACGGCTGATGAACGGCAGCGGGAGTCCCTTGTTGGGCAGCGTGCTAGTCACCACGCCGATGTTGATGAACGCCTGAAGGCTAATCAGCAGCGTCATCCCGGAGGCCAGCAGGAAACCGAAAAAGTCGCGCGACCGCATGGCGATATACGCCCCGCAAACCACGAACAGCACGAACGCCACCACGACCCCCATCGTGGCGACCAGGCCAAGCTCCTCGCCGATCACCGAGAAGATGAAGTCGGTCTGGTGTTCCGGCACGAAGCCAAGCTTCTGGCGGCCGTTGCCGAGGCCAAGGCCGGTTGTCCCGCCCGAGCCAAGCGCGATCAGCGACTGCCACGCCTGGTAGCCCACCCCCTGTTTCGTGCCCTCGGGATCGAGCCAGCTCATGATGCGGTTCAGGCGAACCGTGTTTTGCGACAGCAGGAAACCGCCAGCCGCCCCCAGCACGATCACCGGTGGAACCATGAACCGCAGCTTCGTGCCGGCCAGGAACAGCATCAACACGCACACCGTGGCCAGCAGCGCCGTCGCGCCCCAGTCCGGCTCGATGAAAATCAACCCGAGGAACAACGCCAGCACCATCCCGGGAATCAGCAGACCGTACCGGAACGTGCCCATCTTGCGGCCCTTACGTTCACAGTAGTGGGCCAGCGCAATGATGACAGCCAGCTTGGCAAACTCGGACGGCTGGAACGTCGTGCCCGGCAACTGCAGCCAGCGGCGCGCGCCGTTGCGCTCCAGCCCGAGGCCGGGGAGCATCACCGCCACCAACAGGAGAAACGCCAACACCAGTGCCGGTGCCGAGATTTTTTTCAGCACCTGGTAGTCCGCCACAGCCGCGCCGAGGCAGACCACCAGCCCGATGCAGCACCACAGCACCTGCGACCCCCAAAACGCCCCCCCCCGGTGGAACATGGTGGCGCTGTAGAGCATCACCAACCCCAGCGCAAGCAGGGCGGAAACGACAAACACCAGCGTGGTCGAGGCAA